>NZ_CP059208.1:0-311011 GCF_014252055.1 Blattabacterium cuenoti | reverse complement strand
TGATTTATTTATTTTATTTAACCAAATTATTAATTCTTTTTTGGAGTAAACATTTTTAAGAGAATACATTTTATATTTATGATAGTAAATAGAAGAATAATCTATTTTATGAATTTCTGCTCCGATTTTAATACTTGGAGAGTTATGATCATATAATTCAGGATATTTTTTTTCTAAAAAAGATAATTCTCTTAATTTTTTATCGAAAATAAAATCAGATATATCTGGATGATCTAATACATAATATTTATAATTATGATTAGCTAATTCTTTTCTAAGTTGATTTATTTTTTCTGTTATTATTTTTTTCTTCATTTTCATTATAAATTTATTTTTTTCCATAGTATATTGCACGAATCATTCGGAATATCCCTTGATAATCTTTTTTTATTTCTATATTAAAAAAACCTATATTTCTTAGGAAATTAAGAACATCCAAATAGATGAATTGATTTATCTCAAAATAAATATATACGATTCCATTAAATCTTTTTTTTATCCAAAAAGAAATTTTTTTGTAAAAAACTAGAGGATCATGATTAGGAACGAATAACGCTCTATAAGGTTCGTACTGAATAATGTTTGGATGTAAGATTTTTTTTTCAGATAATCTTATATAAGGAGGATTACTAACTACAATACTAATAGAATTATTTTTAGTTTTTGGACAATAGGAAATTAAATCATTTAAAACGTCTAATTTCATTAAATAAATGATAACATTATGTAATCTCTTATTTTTTTTGGCTATGGAAATTATTTCATTAGAATAATCTATTGCATATATATGTCCTATTTTAGGGTTTCTCTTCTTTAAAGTAATTGCTACACATCCACTTCCTGTTCCTATATCAAATATTTGAACATAATTATCCTTATAAGGGTCCTTATTATAGTTTTCTTGTAATATCCAATGTACTAATTCTTCTGTTTCTGGTCTTGGAATAAAAACTTTTTCGTTTACTATGAATTTCATTCCAAAAAAATAAGCATGTTCTATTACATATTGAATAGGTCTATTATTTTTTAATTCCCATAATTTTTTCATTAGTTCTTTATAGACAAGAAAACTTATTTTCTTCTTTTTATTTAGTAAGAAAAGTACAGTTACTTTATCACATTTTAATATGTGAGTTATTAGTAAAAAAAAAATATTATCTAGTTCTTTTTCAGAATATAAGGGATTAAGTTGTTTTTTAAAACAATGATAAAATACATTTATGTAAACCATAATAATGCTAATTAAAAAAAAATATTTATTTTGTTTGTTAATAATTTTTTGATATTACTATTATTTTATATTATCTATGTATGCTGATAAATGATGATACTATTGCTTCTTTAGCTACTCCTACTATTGGTTCCGGAGCTATTTCTATTATTCGTATTTCTGGAAAAAATTCTATTTCTATTGTTGAAGATGTTTTTATTTCCGTTAAACCAGGAAAAAAACTAGATCATCAATCTACCCACACTATTCATATGGGTTATCTAGTAGAAAAAGTAGAAAAAGAAGTAGAAAAGGAAAACTTTTTGGATCAAGTTTTGATATCCGTTTTTAAAACTCCCTTTTCTTATACTGGAGAAAATATGATAGAAATATCGTGCCATGGGTCTTATTATATTCAACAAAAAATTTTACAATTATTAATAAAAAAAGGAATACGTTTAGCTAGACCTGGAGAATTTACACTTCGTGCATTTTTAAATAAAAAAATTGATTTATCGCAAGCCGAAGCTATAGCTGATCTTATTTCATCCGAAAATAAAGTTTCTCATGATATATCCTTGCAACAGATAAAAGGATCATTATCTAATACTATTAAACATTTAAGGAATAAATTATTAGATTTTGCATCTATTTTGGAGTTAGAATTGGATTTTTCAGAAGAAAATTTAATTTTTTATGATAGGTTTGATTTTTCATCATTTTTTGATGAATTAAAAAAAACATTAAAAGATTTGATTGAATCTTTTTCGTTAGGAAATGCGATAAAAAGAGGAATTATTGTTGTAATAGTTGGAAGTCCAAATGTAGGAAAATCTACTTTATTCAATTCTATTCTTAAAGAAGAACGTTCTATTATATCTGATAAAGAAGGAACAACTAGGGATTGTATAGAAGGTGAAATTATTTTCAATGGAATTCTTTTTAGATTTATGGATACAGCTGGAATTAGAAGATCTAAAGACCCAATAGAAATTATTGGAGTAAAAAAAACTATGAAAAAAATAGAAGAATCTGAAGTGATATTATATGTTTTTGATTTTTCTTCTATAAAAAGTCAAAATGAAATTATTGATGATATTCATAGTATTTATAAAAAATATCCATCAAAAAATATTTTTATTGTAGCGAATAAATCTGATATTTCCTATTTGAAAAATTTTAAACATCTAAAATCTAGATTTTCTCATTTTTTTGAAGTTTCTGCAAAAAACAATCATGGAATAGATGAAATACTTAGGACTTTGAGTCATTTATTTATTAAAAAATTGAAAGATAAAAATGTCATTATTACACAAAGTAGACATTATGAAGCTTTGAAATTATCATTAAGAGAAATATGTTTAGCGCATGATGTGATAAATAAAGGACTTTCAGAGGATTTAATTTCTATACATATTAAAGAAGCATTACGTCATTTAGGAGAAATAACGGGAGAGACAACAAATGAAGATATATTAAAAAATATTTTCTCTAAGTTTTGTATTGGAAAATGATTTTTTTTTTATAAAGTAAATAAAATATTGGAAGTTATGTCACATTTTGTAAGGGTCCGTTTTGCTCCAAGTCCTACAGGCCCCCTTCATTTAGGAGGAATAAGAACAGCATTATATAATTATCTATTTGCTAAAAAATATGGAGGAACATTTGTTCTTAGAATAGAAGATACTGATCAAAAGAGATTTGTTCCTAATTCTGAATCTTATATTATAAAAACATTAAAATGGTGTCATATTGAGCCAGATGAAGGAGTTGGATATGGAGGCCCATATTATCCTTATCATCAATCTAAAAGATTGAATATTTATCGTTATTATATCAATAAATTGTTAGAAAAGGGAGATGCATACTATGCCTTTGAAACAGATGAAGATCTTGATAGAAAAAGGAAAGAATATAAAGAGATAGGATTAACTTTTTCATATAACTATGAAAATAGAAATAAGCTAGATAATTCATTAAATATGACCAATAAACAATTAAAAAAAAAGTTAGGAGCATGTTCTTCCTATGTTATTCGATTTAAAATAAATCCTGGAGAAAAATTAAAAATGCATGATATAATACGTGGATGCATAACAGTTGATACAGATCATTTAGATGATAAAATATTGTTAAAATCATATGGAGGAGCTACTTATCATTTAGCAAGCACAGTTGATGATCATTTGATGAAAATAACTCATGTTATTCGAGGAGAAGAATGGTTATCGTCTTTAGCTTTGCATTCACTATTATATAGATCCTTTGGATGGGAGTCTCCAAATTTTGCACATTTACCTTTAATTTTAAGAAAAGATGGTAAGGGAAAAATTAGCAAAAGAGATGCAGATATGTTGGATTTTCCTATATATCCTATGCAATGGATGAATAATAATACTATTATTCCAGGATATAAAGAATTAGGTTATTTTCCAGACGCTTTTGTAAATATGTTAGCTTTATTGGGATGGAATCCTGGAGGAGAAAGGGAAATTTTTTCTTTACAAGAGTTAATTAAATCCTTTTCCTTGAAAAGGATAAGAAAATCTGGTGTTTTTTTTGACATAAAAAAGGTTTATTGGTTCAATAAAAGATATTTAATAAAAAAAAAAGAAGAAGTCTTTTCCTTTTTGTGTAAGAAAGTACAGAAAAATACTATTTCAAAATATAAAACAGATTACTTTTGGAAAGTAATAAACTTAACAATAAATAGAATTCATTTTATTCATGAAATATGGGAACATTCTTTTTATTTCTTTATTAGACCTAGTTTTTATGATCCTTATTTTTTTAACAAGATAAAAAATAATCATGAAAAAATCATATTAAAATTAAATGACGCAAAATCATCATTATACAAAATAAATAAATTTATATCTGTAAACTTGAAACTTTTTTTTCAAAATTATAAAGAAAATAAGTGTAGAATTAAAATGATGCAATTATTTCGTTTATCCTTGGTAGGAAGTTTAAAAGGAGTTGATATTTTCATCATTTTTGAAATGATAGGAAAAGAAGAAAGTATACAACGTTTGGATAATTTAATTAATAAAATAAAAGAAAAGATTTAGAATATATTTTTTGAAAAAACAACATAAAAAATATAGATTTATATGTTTAATAAAAATAATCCGATGCTTAAACACTATGAAAATATCATCATAATAACTCCTATATTATCTGATGATCAAGCAAAAGATACAGCAAAAGAGTATGAAGATTTTCTTCTAATAAAGAAAGGGAAAATTGTTCATCAGGAACATTGGGGGCTAAAAAAACTAGCTTATCCTATTCATAAAAAACAGAGCGGTTGTTATCATTTATTTGAGTTTTTATTAACTTCCAATTTAATCTCTGATTTAGAATTAAAATTGAGACAGGATGAAAGAATACTTCGTTTTTTAACTGTTAAATTAAATAAGTATGGAATAGAATATGCTGAAAGAAGAAGAAAAAAATTATTAAAAAAGGATAAATAATTAATTATGATTTTAGAAGAATCTAATCAAAATAATACAACAAAAAAAGATAGTGATTTGAGATATTTATCTCCTCTTAAAATAGAAACAAAAACAGAAAAAAAATATTGTTATTTTGAAAAAAGAAATATTAAATATATAGATTATAAAGATCCTACATTTTTAATAAAATTTCTTAATGCACAAGGAAAAATTTTACCACGTCGTATTACAGGAACCTTGCAGAAAAATCAAAATAAATTAAATTCCGCTATAAAAAGATGTAGACATATTGGTCTATTACCCTTTGTTACAGATGATTTAAGATAAAATATGAAAATTATTTTAAAAAAAGACATAGAAAATTTAGGCTTTCAATATGATGAAATAGATGTAAAACCTGGATATGCTAGGAATTATCTAATTCCTAAGGGTTATGCTGTTTTAGCATTACCTGAAACTATAAAAAGTATTCGTGAAATATTGAAACAACGTTCTAAGAAAGAACGTTTTTTGATAGAAAAATGGAAAGAAATTGAAGAAAAACTAAGTAAATTAACTATAAAAATTCCAGCTAAAGTTGGAAAAGGGGGAAAGCTTTTCGGTTCTATAAATAATCATTTCCTTATGAATATTTTAAATAAAGAAGGAATATCTATAGATAAAAAACTTATTAGAATACCTGGAAATAAAGTAATTAAAAAAATAGGGAAACATAAAGCAAATATACGATTACATCAAAAAAAAGAATTTACATTAAATTTTGAAGTATTGCCATCTTCAGATCTTCAACTCCATCCTAAATAGAAAGTATTGTATAATAAAAATGAATTTAGTAGTATTATTAGAGAAGTAATAACCCAGGATAGTATTTTTAAAATTTGGCCATTTACAAAAATTCCCATTTTTTCTGAATCTCCTGTAAAATTTACTAATGGAATGATAGCAAATATCAACTGTATGGATAGTATTATTTGACTAATGATTAGTAATTCTGCCGTCCCTTTTTCTCCATATAAAATGGCTGTGATCATAGCTGGTACGATAGCGATTAATCTTGTAATAAGTCTCCTTATCCAAGGTTTTAATCTTATATTTAGAAATCCTTCCATTACTATTTGTCCAGCTAATGTTCCAGTTAATGTAGAATTTTGTCCTGAAGCTAGTAAAGCTAATGCAAAAAAAACTCCAGCAAAACTAGATCCTAATATTGGAGTTAAAAGCTTATGCGCATCCATAATGTCTGCTACTTCTGTATGTCCATATTTATGAAAAGTAGCTGCAGATACAATCAATATAGCTGCATTTATAAAAAATGCTAAAGATAGAGATAAAGTGCTATCTATTGTAGCATATTTTATAGCCATTTTTTTTCCTTCAATAGTACGTGGATAATCTCTAGTTTGTATGATACTTGAATGTAAATAAAGATTGTGAGGCATGACTGTTGCTCCTAATATTCCAATTGATATATAAAAAGCATGAGGATCTTGAATGATCCTAGGATTAGGGATTATTCCTTTTAATATAGGAATAATTTCTGGTTTTGAACTTATAATTTCAAAACTAAAACAAATTAAAATTGTAAATATTAGGGTAGCAACTAAACTTTCAATATATCTAAATCCTTTAGATTGAAAAAATAAAATAATTAAAACATCTATAGTGGTAATTAATACCCCCCATGTAATAGGAATATTACAAAGAAGTTTTAATGCTAACGAACAACCGATAATTTCTGCTAAATCACAAGCAGCAATAGCTATCTCACATAAAATCCATAATATAAAACTAATAAATGGGGGATAGTTATCTCTACATGCTTGTGCTAAATCTCTTTCACAAACAATTCCTAATTTTAGAGCTAAATGTTGTAAAATGATAGCAAATAAATTGGATATAAAAATAACAGATAACAGCATATAACCAAATTTAGAACCTCCAGAAATATCAGTAGCCCAATTTCCAGGATCCATGTATCCTACAGCAATTAGGAATCCTGGTCCTGTAAAAGCAAAAAATTTTTTCCACATTCCTTTTTTTTGAGGTACATAAATAGAAGAGAAAACCTCCGAAAGGGTAGGATGTTTATTCTCTTTCCTCCATCCTATAAGAGGAGATCTTTTTTTTTGTATCATAGAAAAAATCTAGTTCGTATTGTATAACGTATATATTCTGTATAATAAATAACGTTAACATAAACATAAAGTTAACCGTTTTAATTTTTTTGTTCAATCCATCCAAATATGGATGTTTATTGCATTAATTAGAATAATTTTTTATATTTGCTCGGAATTTATTTTTCCGCTTGATAATGAAACTTTTTACATTAATTTAATTCTAGTTTCATGAAAAGAATAGCGATACAAGGTGTGAAGGGGTGTTTCCATCATGCGGCTGTTTCTACTTATTTCGTAGGATGTAAATATAAGTTAATGGAATGTTCTTCTTTTAGAAAATTAGCTTTTTCTGTAGCTAAATCAAATGTAGATATCGGAGTTATGGCTATAGAAAATACCATAGCTGGAACGATATTGACTAATTATAGTCTTTTATCAGAATATAATTTAAAGATTATTGGAGAGGTTTATATGCCAATTAAACATCATTTAATGGCTTATCCTGGACAGGATATAGAAGATATAAAAGAGATTTATTCTCATCCTATGGCGTTATTACAATGTGAATCATTTATAGATGCTCATTCTTGGATAAAAATATCAGAATACTTTGATACTGCTTCCGCTGCTAAACATATATCTATATATAAAAAAAGAGGTTTAGCAGCAATAGCTTCTGAAAATGCAGCTAAAGAATATGGTTTGGAAATTATTTATAAAAACATACAAACTATCGAAAGCAATTTTACCAGATTTTTTATTATTAAAAATTGTTATGAACAAAATGAAAATGATTTTTTTAATAAAGCCTCTCTAAGATTTAAAATATTACATACTACTGGTAGCCTTTCTAAGATATTGAGTATTATATCAAGTATTGGTATCAATATGACTAAAATACAATCTATTCCCATAATACAAAGACCTTGGGAATATTCGTTTTATGTAGATGTAATATTTAACAATATAAAAGATTATGAAAAAATGAAACAACGGATACAAAAAATTACATGTCTTCATAAATTATCTATTATGGGAGAATATAAGAATGGAAGAATTAGATCCTAATGTTTTTTTATGATTACAGAAGCAAAAAGAATGAATCAAATATCGGAATACTTTTTTTCTAAAAAGATGAAAGAAATTTATCTTCTTGAGGAAAATGGAGTGAATATCATCAATTTAGGAATTGGGAATCCGGATATTCTTCCCCCGAATGGGGTAATACAAAAAATGAAAGAAGCATCAGAATTAGATCATGCTAATACTTATCAAAGTTATATAGGGATAGAAGAACTACGTATTGCTATATCCAATTGGTATTGGAAATTGTATCAAGTACGTATAGATTATAATTATGAAATTTTACCATTAATTGGATCTAAAGAAGGAATTATGCATATAAGTATGTCTTATTTAAACAGAGGAGATAAAGTATTAATTCCAGATCCTGGATATCCTACATATTCCTCTATATCTAAACTTATAGAAGCGGATATTATTTATTATGATCTTTATGAGAAAAAAGGGTGGATCCCTGATATTCAATCTATAGTAGATAAAAATAATATGGATAATGTGAAGATTATGTGGATAAATTATCCTCATATGCCTACGGGTGCTTTAATAAATTTAGAAAAACTAGAAAAAATAGTTTTTTTCGCTAAAAAAAATAATATATTGTTAGTTCACGATAATCCTTATAGTTTTATGTTGAATAATGAACGTCCTTTAAGTATTTTTAATATTAAAGGGGCTAAAGATATTGCTATAGAATTGAATTCTTTAAGTAAGAGTTATAATATGCCTGGATGGAGAGTTGGAATGGTAATAGGAAAAAAAGAATTTATTCATAATATTTCTAAAACAAAAAGTCAAATGGATTCCGGTATGTATTATCCAATTCAAATTGGAGCTATAGAAGCTATGAAAAATCATCATGATTGGTTTAAGAAACTTAATGTAGAATATTCTAAACGTAGAAAAATTATATGGGAAATATGTGATTATTTGAATTTAAAATATTCAGTAAAAAGTTGTGGAATTTTTGTTTGGGCAAAGATAATAGATCATAAAGTTAATGATTATAAATGGTCCGATAATATTCTTAAAAAATATCACATTTTCATTACTCCTGGAAGCATTTTTGGTAAAAATGGAAAAGGTTATGTAAGGTTTTCTATGTGTTGTCCTGTAAACATTTTGGAAAAAGCAAAAAATATAATTTTTTCATGAATATTGGAATTATAGGATTAGGATTGATTGGAGGATCTATTGGATTAGGATTACGTAAATCTAATTTTGGAGATAAATTTATAGGAACAGATTCTAATAAAGAAAATGCTTCTAATGCTATAAAACTTGGAATAGTAGATGAAATAATTCCTTTACAAGATCTTATAATACAATCTTCAGTAATTATTTTATCCATTCCAGTAGATGGAATAGAAAAAATTTTACCAAGTATTTTAAATGAAATTAGTAGAGATACAGTTATTATAGATACTGGATCTACTAAATATGATATTTGTAACAAAGTTTACTCTCATCCAAAAAGAAGTCGTTTTGTTGCAACACATCCAATTGCTGGTATTGAAAAATCTGGAGCTATATCTGCTCATCACAATCTTTTTTATAAAAAAAACTGTATTATTTGTGATTGTGAACTTAGTGATCCTGATGCTATGTCTATAGCTAAAAAAATATATTCTACTATTGACATGCAGATAATTTCTATTACATCTAAAGAACACGATTTATATATTGCTTATGTTTCTCATTTACCTCATGTTATTTCCTTTGCTTTAGCATGTACAGTTTTAGAAGAATTTGAAAATAAAGAAAAAATATTTAATAATATGATGGGAAGCGGATTATATTCAACTACACGTTTAGCGAAAAGTAAACCTGAAACTTGGTTGCCTATTTTTATTTCTAATAGAAAAAATTTGATTAAAGCCATAAATTTTTATATTAATCACTTAGAGATATTTCGTGATTGTTTGATAAGCGAAAAATTAGATAAGGTCGATCAATATATAAAAAAAGCAAATAAAATGAAAGATAAAAAATATGTGTAAATTAAATTGTGATGGAAAAAAATATTCTAAATAAAAGTATAGATAGATCTTGGATTGATAATAAATGGAATAAACCTTTAATCATATCTGGACCTTGTAGTGCGGAAAGTGAAGAACAAATATTAGAAACAGCTGATAGACTAAAAAATTCATATGTTCAAATATTTAGAGCAGGAATATGGAAACCTAGGACTAAACCTAATAACTTCGAAGGAATAGGAAAAAAAGGGCTTTCCTGGTTAAAAAAAGTAAAGAAAGATACAGGATTAATGGTAGCAACAGAAATAGCAAATGCAGAACATGTTAGACTATCAATATCTTTTGGTATAGATGTCCTGTGGATAGGTGCTAGAAGTACTGCTAGTCCTTTTACCATTCAAGAAATAGCAGAAGCTTTAGAAGGAGAAAATGATAAAATTGTTTTGGTTAAAAATCCTATTCATCCTGATTTAGATTTATGGATAGGTTCTTTAGAACGTTTGTTTGTGAAAGGTATTAGAAAACTAGGAGTGATACACCGTGGTTTTTATACCTATAAAAGTTCTAAATATAGAAATCAGCCAAATTGGAACATGCTATTGAATTTAAGAAGTATGCTTCCTAGAATTCCTATCATATGTGACCCTTCACATATTTGTGGAAATAAAAAAGAGTTACTTGACATAGCAAAAAAAGCTTATTACATTTTTAAATGTGAAGGTTTAATGATAGAAAGTCATTGTTCTCCAGATCAAGCTTGGAGTGACGCTGCACAACAAATTACTCCAGAGAATCTTATAAAGATGATAAAAGAATTAAAATTAAATTCATGTGACCAAAAAGATGCAAGAGATTTAGATTCTTTAAGAATTTTGATTGATGAATTAGATGAGAATATTATTACACTTTTAGCCGAAAGAATGAATATTGCTAAAAAATTAGGTTCTTTGAAAAAATCTTCAAAAATAGCTGTTTTTCAGCCAAAAAGATGGGATAATATAATGGAAAAATCCCTAAAATTAGGTAGTAGTTTTGGGCTTTCTGATGAACTACTAAAAGGAATTTTCAAAATTTTGCATGAAGAGTCTATTAAAATTCAAAATAATATAAAATAAAAAAAACAGACAGCTAAGTCCTAAAAAAATGACTTATTTATTTACTAGCGAATCTGTTTCGGAAGGACATCCGGATAAAATTTCCGATCAGATATCGGATGCAATATTAGATCATTTCTTAGCTAATGATCCAGATGCTAAAGTAGCTGTAGAAACTTTGGTAACAACTGGACAAATTATATTATCTGGGGAAATCAATTCTAATACTTGGATAAATATTCAGAAAATAGCTCGTGATGTTCTTAAAAAAATAGGATATACAAAAAATGAATATAGATTTCATGCTGACTCTTGTGGAATTATTTCTTCTATTCAAGAACAATCTTTAGATCTATTAAAAGGAATACAAAAATTAAATAAAGATGAACAAGGTGCTGGAGATCAGGGCATAATATTTGGTTATGCGGTGAAAGAATCGGAAAATTATATGCCATTATCATTAGAGATATCACATAGTTTATTAAAGGAACTTTCATGCATACGAAATGAAGGAAAAGAAATGACTTATTTACGTCCAGATTCAAAATCACAAGTTACTTTAGAATATTCCGATAATAAGGAACCAATACATATACATACTATTGTAATTTCAACTCAGCACGATGAATTTGATACTAAAGAAAAAATGCATAAAAAAATTATTCAAGACATTAGAAATGTTTTAATTCCGAGAGTTAAAGAAAATATTTTATCAAAAAAAATAAAAAAATTATTTACTGATAATACAAAATATTACATTAATTCTACAGGAAAATTTGTTACAGGGGGACCTCATGGGGATACAGGACTTACCGGAAGAAAAATTATTGTAGATACCTACGGAGGTAGAGGTGCTCATGGAGGTGGAGCTTTTTCTGGCAAAGATCCATCTAAAATGGATAGATCTGGAGCTTATGCTGCTAGACATATTGCTAAAAATCTTGTAGCAGCAGGAATTTCTGATGAAATACTTATACAAATATCCTATGCAGCTGGTATATCAGAACCAATAAGTATCTTTGTAAAAACTTATGGTAGATCAAATATTAATAATGAAGATATAGTACTGAATATAAAAAAAATTTTCGATTTACGTCCATATGCTATAGAAAAAAGATTAAAGTTGCGTCAACCTATGTATGAAGAGACATCTGTATATGGACACATGGGAAAGAATCCAAGAAAAGTGTGGAAATATTTCTCAGATATAAAGGGAAATAAGATAAAACGAAAAGTAGATTTATTTACTTGGGAAAAAGTAAATTATCTATATGAAATAAAAAATGTTTTTAATCTTAAATAGATGATTAAACTATAACTTTATGTCTTATAATTTATTGAAGGGCAAAAAAGGAATTATATTTGGAGCTTTAAACGAAGATTCTATTGCTTGGAAAGTAGCAGAAAAAGCTTTTGAAGAGAAAGCATCTTTTGTATTAACTAATACTCCGGCTTCTATACGAATTGGGAATATTCATGAGTTATCTCGTAAAACAAAATCTATAGTTATTCCAGCTGATGCTACTTCTATTAAAGATTTAGATTTTTTATTTGAAAAAACATTAGATTTTTTTGGATCTAGAATAGATTTTTTATTACATTCTATAGCCATGTCAATAAATATCCGAAAAGGATTAACTTATACATCTCTAAATTATGAATTTTTAAGAAAAGGATGGGATATATCTGCTGTTTCTTATCATAAAATAATGCAAACAGCTTGGAATAAAAATGCTATGAATAAATGGGGGTCCATTGTTGCTCTTACATATATTGCTTCCCAACGTAGTTTTCCATATTATGGAGATATGTCAGATTATAAATCTTATTTAGAGAGCGTTACACGAAATTTTGGATATTTTTGGGGGAAAAAAGAAAAGGTTAGAGTAAATACAGTATCACAA
This sequence comes from Blattabacterium cuenoti, assembly GCF_014252055.1. Lineage (GTDB taxonomy): Bacteria > Bacteroidota > Bacteroidia > Flavobacteriales > Blattabacteriaceae > Blattabacterium > Blattabacterium cuenoti_D. The sequence continues at coordinate 298,166 of NZ_CP059208.1, read as the reverse complement.
TCTCCTAGCATAACAAAATCAGCAAAAGGAATAAAAGGTTTTGATCAACTTTTCCTTTTTTCTGAAAAAGTATCGCCGTTAGGTAATGCTTCTGCACAAGATTGTGCTAATTATATTATTACACTTTTTTCAGATTTAACAAGAAAAGTTACTATGCAAAATTTATATCACGATGGAGGTTTTTCTAATACTGGAATTGGAATTAGTGAAATAATAGAATCATAATTAATTCATATTTTTGATAAAAATAAATCTTATGAATAAAATTATAGCTCCATCTTTACTTTCAGCTGATTTAGCTTTTTTATATAGTGAGATAGAAATGCTGAACGGTAGTGAAGCAGATTGGGTTCATCTTGATATTATGGATTCATCTTTTGTTTCAAATATTTCCTTTGGATTTATGTTTACAAAATATGTGAAAAAGTATGCATACAAACCAATAGATATACATTTAATGATATTGGAACCGGAAAGATACATAGAACAATTAAGGGATTGTGGAGCAGATCATGTTCATGTTCATTATGAAGCTTGCATACATTTAAATAGAACGGTTTTTTCTATTAAAGAACATGGAATGAAAGTAGGTGTAGCAATAAATCCGCATACTCCAGTTTTTCTTTTACAAGAGATCATAAAATATCTTGATTTTGTTTTATTGATGAGCGTAAATCCTGGTTTTGGTGGACAAAAATTTATTAACCAAACCTATAAAAAATTAGAAGAAACTAAAGATTTAATACTAAAGAAAGATTCTTCTGCTCTTATAGAAGTAGATGGAGGTATTAATTTAGAAAATGCTTATTCATTATTTAAAAATGGAGCAGATATATTGGTAGCAGGAACTGCCATTTTTTCTAATTCCAATCCAAAAAAGATCATTCATAAAATGAAAGAACTAACTTAATTAGTTTTATTTATGATTATTTCTAAAGAAACTAAAAAAAAAATACTTTCTGCTTCTTGTATAGAGGATGTTATTGGAAATTTCGTAGAATTGAGAAAAAGTGGAATCAATTATAGAGGATTAAGTCCATTTTCTAATGAAAAAACACCCTCTTTCATCGTATCTCCAACAAAAAAAATATGGAAAGATTTTAGCTCTGGAAAGGGAGGTGATCTCATCACTTTTCTTATGGAACATGAAAATTTTTCTTATGTAGAATCATTACATTTTTTAGCTAAAAAATATAACATAAATATAAAATATACAGAAGAGAAATCCTATAAAAATTTAAGAAATGAAAGATTATATTTAATTCAAGATTATGCTAAAAATATTTTTATAAAACAGTTATTTTTAACTGAAGAAGGAAAAAAAAATGGATTGAATTATTTAATTCAAAAAAGAGGATTCAATATAAAATCAATTCAGAAATTTGAATTAGGGTACGCTTCTTTTTCTTGGAATTATTTTACTAAAAAGGCTTTAAAAAAAGGATTTGAAATACAGGAAATAGAAAAATCTGGTCTTACTGTTATTAAGAAAAATAACAACTATTTTGATTGTTTTCGTAAAAGGATTATGTTCCCAATACATAATTTATCAGGAAAAGTAGTAGGTTTTGGTGGAAGAACTATTGATTCTAATAATTTTATAACAAAGTATATAAATTCATCTGAAAGTTCTCTATTTCAAAAGAGTAAAATATTATACGGGATATTTCAATCTAAAAAATATATTATAAAAGAAAATTTTTGTTATTTAGTAGAAGGGTATACAGATGTAATTTCTTTTCATCAGAATGGAATAAAAAATGTTGTTTCATCCTCTGGAATTTCACTTACTGTAGATCAAATTTTGTCAATCAAGAGATTGACAAAAAATGTTATCCTTTTTTATGATGGAGATATATCTGGAATTAAAGCATCTTTAAGAGTGGTTAATATGATGTTAGAAAAAGAAATGAATATACGTATCTTATTTATTTCTAATGGAGAAGATCCAGATTCTTTATCTAGAAGATATTCTAGATCTCAACTAAAAGATTTTTTAATGAAAAAAAGTTACAATTTCATTTCTTACAAAAAGAAAATATATGATAAATTTTATAAAAAAAAATATGAACCCATTAAAAAATCTCTTTTAATTTTAAATATTTTGAATAGCATTTCAAAAATAAAAAATATACTTCAAAAAGAATTATTCTTGCAAGAAACCTCCAGAGTTCTAAATATTAAACAAGAAATTCTAAACTCAGAATTGGAAAAAATAGAAAAAAAAAATGTAAAGGAAAAATATTTAGTTGAAATAAATAAAATTCGTAAAATAGAAAAAAAAAGGGAAAATTTTCTTCTAACCCTTGAGATAAAATTAATGCAATTAATTTTATCTTATGGAGATAAGATAATAAAAAAAGGAAAGCATGAAACAACAATTATTCAGGAATTATTGAATTTTTTTAGTGATTTCAACTTACGTTTTTATTTAAAAAAAAACCAAGAAATATTTGATAATATTTGTTCAAAAAATGGGGAAAAAATAAGAAATTTAACCGTTAAAGAAAATGAAAAATCTTATTCATTATCTAAATGGGAAAAAAAAGGAATAAAAGTAACTTATCATGAGGAACATATAGATCAATATATTGTTGATCTTTTATTAAGATATAAATCTCAATATATTTTGAAATTGATTAAAGAGGAAATCATAAAACATGATAATAATATTGAAAATAAATCTTTTCTAAAGAGAATTATGTATCTAACTGACATAAAAAATAAGATTAATAAAAAATTACACAGATATGTATAATTTTTTTTGGTAAATTCGTATAAAAAAATATAATAAAATGAAAACTTTTATCTCAAAACAAGCACCTGATTTTACAGCTAGTGCAGTGTTAAATGGAAAAGATATTGTACAAAATTTTACTTTAAAACAATTTAGGGGGCTAAAATACGTTTTACTTTTTTTTTATCCTAAGGATTTTACTTTTGTTTGTCCAACAGAAATATATGCATTTCAAGATAAAATAAAAGATTTTAAAATAAGAGATGTACAGGTTGTCGCTGTATCTACAGATACAGAACAATCTCATTTGGCTTGGTTACAAATTCCAAAAGAAAAAGGTGGAATACACGGAGTAACCTATCCCATAGTTTCTGATATCAATAAAACCATATCTCATAACTATGGAGTTTTATCTGGAGATTGGGTCTTTTGTGAAGAAGAATGGAAAGCTTCAGGAGAACTAATCGCTTATAGAGGTTTATTTTTAATAGATAAGAATGGTATTATTAGACATTTTTTAGTAAATGATTTTCCTTTAGGAAGAGATATCAATGAAGCTATTCGCATAATTGATGCGCTTCAATACTATGAGAAAAGTGGCGAGGTTTGTCCTGCAAATTGGGAAAAAGGAAAAAAAGGAATGGATGCTAGTCATAGTGGAATTATAAATTACTTTTCTTCAAAAAATTGAAAAAAAAAGTTGCATTTTATACAATGGGTTGTAAGCTAAATTATGCAGAGACCTCTACTATATCAAAAAAATTCGATAAATATTACTATCAAAAAGTTTCTTTCAATAGTTATGCTGATATTTATGTAATTAATAGTTGTTCTGTTACAAAAAATGCAGAAATAGAATTCAAGCGTATTGTACGTTCTGCTAGGAATAAAAATTCTGAAGCTATGATTGTAGCAATAGGATGTTATGCTCAGCTTAATCCAAAAAAAGTTTCAACTATTGTTGGAGTAAATCTAATATTAGGAAATGAAGAAAAATTTAAAATAGTAGATTATCTTAATAAAAGTTTTTTTCACAAGAATAGTATTAGTATTTTTTCAAAATTAAAAAATCATTATTCTTTTTCTCCATCTTTTTCTATTGGAGATAGAACCCGTTCTTTTTTAAAAATACAGGATGGGTGTGATTATAAATGCAGTTATTGTTCAATTCCTATGTCAAGAGGAAATTCTCGTTCTGAAAAAATGCAAAATATCTTAGATAAGATAAGATTTATTTTTAATAGAGGAGTTAAAGAAATAGTATTAACAGGTATTAATATAGGAGATTATGGAAAAATATATGACAAATATTATGGATACAATCGTAGATTATACACATTTTTTGATTTAATACAGGCTATAGATGAAATTGAAGAAAATGTAAGAATACGTTTATCCTCAATAGAACCTAATTTATTGAAAAATGAATGTATTGAATTTTTATCAAAAAGTAAACGTTTTGTCCCTCATTTTCATATTCCTTTACAATCTGGTAATAACATTATTTTAAGAAAGATGCAAAGACGTTATCAACGTGAAATATATGAAGAAAGAGTAAAAAAAATACGAGAACTGATACCAGATGCTTATATAGGTTCAGATGTTATTGTTGGGTATCCAGGTGAATCACACAAACATTTTTTGGATACTTATTTTTTCTTGAAAAAATTAGAAATTTCATCCTTACATATATTTACCTATTCTCCTAGGCCAAACACAAAATCTATAACAATGGAAATGTCAGAAGGATATATATATAAAAAAATACAATGGAAACGAAATAAAGTTTTACGAAATCTTTCAAAAGAAAAATATATTTCTTTTTGTGAAAAACAAATTAATACAAAAAAAACTGTTTTATTTGAAAAAAACTCTAGAAATGAAGAATATATGTATGGCTATACAGAAAATTATATTAGAACCAAAATCCCATATAATTCATTATATGAAAATACATTATTAAATGTTTTTTTAAGAAAGATAGATAAGGATGGAGTTATGATAGCTGATCTAATTGATAAAAAAATTATTGGTGGTTAAAGGTGGTTAAATTCTACGTTAAAAACATCTTGAAAAGATTTTTTAACCTTGTTTTTTACTATTTCAAATGGAATTTCTTTTTTTTCTAATTCTTTTCTTAAAGAGGTGACTTCTTGATCATGAATTCCACAAGGAATTATATAATCAAAATATCGCAAATCCGTATTTATATTCAAAGCAAAACCATGCATGGTTACCCAACGGCTCATTCTAATTCCTATTGCACATATTTTCCTTGATTTTTTTCCTATATCATTATTCATCCATACTCCTGTTTTTCCTTTTTTTCTTACTCCTTCTAGTCCATAAAATTTCAAAAAATGAATAATTACTTCTTCTAATAGACGAATATATTTATGAACATCAGTAAAAAAATAATCCATATTCAAGATAGGATATCCTATTAATTGTCCAGGTCCATGAAAAGTGATATCCCCTCCTCTGTCTGTTTGATAAAAAGTTGCATTTATTTTATTTAAGAAATCTGATGGTACTAATAAATGTTTATTTTTTTTTCCATTTTTTCCTATAGTATATACATTGGGATGTTCTACAAAAAGCAGATAACCTACTTTTTGACAAGAAACTCTGTTTATTTTTTTTTGTATGATGTCCTTAAATAATTTTTTTTGATATTTCCAAGTTTCTTGATATTCTTTTATTCCTAAATCTTCGAAAAAAATTGTTCTTTTTTTCATAATTTTTGATAAATTTATAAAATCTACTTTATTACACCACATTCGTTATTATTTAAAATGTGAATGTGTTGTATACTTACATCATATAAAATTTATGTCCTATTTATCAGAACAACAAATTATACGAAGAAAAAAATTGGATCAGTTAAAATTATTAGGAATAAACCCTTATCCATCCGAAGAATATCCCATAACAAACACTATCCGTAATATACAAAAAAATTTTCTAGAAAAAGAAAATGTAACCATAGCTGGTAGGTTAATGCGTTTACGTATTCTAGGAAAAGCTTCTTTTGGAGAGATTAAAGATCATACAGGTAGTTTACAAGTATACTTTACCAAAAATGATTTAACATCAAATAAAATTAACAAAGAAGATACTTATAATATTCTTTTAAAAAAGATTCTAGATATAGGAGATATTATTGGAGTAGAAGGTTTTTTATTTAAAACAAAAATGGATGAAATAACAATTCATGTTCATAAATTAACTTTGTTATCTAAATCTATTCGAACTCTACCACAAGTAAAAGTAGATAAAAATAAAAAAATATATGACGCTTTCTCAAATGTAGAACAGCGTTATCGTATGCGATATGTAGATCTTATCGTTAATGATGACGTTAAAAATATATTCTTAAAACGAACTCGTATCATACAAGAAATACGAAATTTTTTCGATAAAAAAAAATATCTAGAAGTTGATACTCCCGTTTTACAATCCATTCCAGGAGGAGCAATAGCTCGTCCATTTGAAACTTATCATAATACACTTGGAATACCATTATACTTACGTATAGCTAATGAACTTTATTTAAAAAGACTTATTGTAGGAGGATTTCATGGAGTATATGAATTTTCAAAAAATTTTAGAAATGAAGGGATGGATCGTTTTCATAATCCTGAATTTACAGTTTTAGAACTTTATGTTGCCTATAAAGATTATTATTGGATGATGGATTTTACGGAAAAAATGATGAAGCATCTTTTCGATCTTTTTCATGAAGAAGAAAATGATAATATTAATTTTAAAACACCTTTTCCTAGAATTCCTATATTAGATGCTATCAAAAAACATACTGGATTTGATATAAAAAGTATGGATAAAGGTGATTTAAGAAAAGTTTGTCAAAAATTACACATAGAAGAAAATATAAAAATGAGTAAAGCTAAACTTATTGAAAATATTTTTGAAGAAAAATGTGAAAAACATTATCAAAATCCAACTTTTATTATTGATTATCCTATAGAAATGAGTCCTTTAACAAAAAAACACCGTTGTGATGAAAGTTTATCAGAACGTTTTGAACTTATTATCAATGGGAAAGAAATTGCTAATGCTTATTCAGAGCTTAATGATCCTATAGATCAACTCTATCGTTTAAAAGAACAAGTGAAATTATCTAAAAAAAAAACAGAGGAAGAATTCATGTTCATAGATAGAGATTTTATAAGAGCTTTAGAGTTTGGAATGCCTCCTACTGCAGGTGTTGGAATTGGAATAGATCGTTTAGTTATGTTATTAACTAAAAAAAAATCAATTCAAGAGGTATTATTTTTTCCACAAATGCGTCCAGAAAAGAAAGGGAAAAAATAGAATTATTTTTTTTTTAATCCTAATACTCTCAATCCATTTACAGTAGCTATTTTAACTAAATTATCTATATCATAGTAATGACAAGCTTCTAACATAACTCGTAATTCTATCCAAAGATTTCCATCAGAAAAAGGCTTGTATATATCGCATATGTTATCTGTTCCAAAAGCTACTAAAATACCTTCAGGGATCATTTCATCTACTGGAGTAATGGAATTGTGACTAGGAGTCAAACGTTCATTTCTAGTATGATCTATCCAAGCTATTGGACAAGATATTACCATTAAATCTGCTTTTTTCATTAATTTGTATATTTCATAACGATATGATCTAGCATGTGCAGCTAATGAGATACTATGTATAGCAACCACTTTTCCTTGCATTCCATGTTCAATTGTTTTTTTTGCTAGTTTCTCAGTCTCTTTCTCTTCACTTGTGTTAAATTGATCTACATGTACATGTACTATTTTCCCATATTCCTTAGCTGTTTTTAATAAAATATTTAAATGTTCATCTTCTTTACCATAATCTTTAGCTGGAAGCCCCCCAATAATATCCACAAATTCTATAGACTTATCAAACCAATATTTTGAATTTTTATCTAAAACTCCTTTGAGAACTTGATTTGCAAAACAAATATGTATGTAATTTCCATAATTATCTTTCAATTTTTTTGCTGCATTTAAAGCCTTATCTTCTATTATTTCATCTACATCAATAAATGTACACAGAGCTTGTGTCCCTTGTCGTAAAAAATATTCTAGAGCTTTTTCCATACGGATGTAAATATCCGATTCTGTAGCTAAACGTTTCATTTCGTCTACTAAATACCATTTTTTTTTGATAGGAAAATAAGAATATCGAAAATTTTTTTTCGTTAGAGTATAAGCTCTATCTAAGTGAGCATGAGCATTTACCCATCCTCCTTCTTGTTTAATTTTTTCTAGAAAAATTTTTTTAGGATTCATTATTTATAAATTTTTTAATTTAATTGGAAATCCAAACAACTTTTTTAGTTATAAAAAATGGTTCATTAAAATAATGATATAAAGAGTATTCTATTGCATTAGGAAATTTTTTTAACTCATCGGAAATATCTCCTCCTTTTAGATAAAAGGTTCCATTTATAATTTTGGAATTGGAATAAGATTTATCTTTAAATTTATTTTTTATCCATTGATGAATGGTTTCTATTTTTTTCACGGCTCTGGTTACTACAAAATCAAATTTTTTTTCTAATTTCTCTGCTCTAATACAAATGGTGCTTACGTTTTCTAATTGAAGAGTATCTACTATATTTTTTACAATTTTTATTTTTTTCATAATAGAATCTACCAATATAAATTCTGTTTTAGGAAATACTATAGATAGAGGAATTCCAGGGAACCCACCTCCTGTACCTAAATCCATCACGCATGATCCAGGAAAAAAAGAATATACTTTTGCTATTCCTAAACAAAAAAGAACATGTCGTTGGTAAAAATCATAGAAAGTTTTTCTAGATATGACATTTACATAGGAATTCCAATAGGAATACAAATCTTGTAAGGAGTGCAATTGGTTAAGTTGTTTATCTAATAAATATGGAAAATATTTTTTTATTAATTCCATTTTTGCAGATTTTTATAGATAAATAAATTTGATCATAAATTTATTTAGATTTGTAATCATTTCAAATTAATTATTTATACATCTATGAAAAATAGATTATCTCATCGTTTACAGAATATATCTTATTCGCAAACTATAGCCATGTCTGCTAAAGCTAGAGCATTAAAAAATAAAGGTTATGATATCATTAATTTGAGTTTGGGTGAACCAGACTTTTTTCCTCCTAATTTTGTTTTGAATGCAGCAAAAAAAGCTATAGATGAAGGTTATCACTATTATACTCCTGTATCCGGATATACAGAATTAAGAGAGATAATATGCAAAAAATTTTATCGTGATAATAAATTGAAATATACAACATCCCAAATTGTTGTTTCTACTGGAGCAAAACAATCTATCATGAACGTACTTCTATCTCTTCTAAATAGAGATGATGAAGTCATTATTCCTTCTCCTTATTGGGTAAGTTATTTACAAATGGTGAAGTTGTGTGAAGCATCTCCTGTTATAGTTTCTACAAAAATAGATAATGATTTCAAGATTGATGCAGAACAATTAGAAAAAGTTATTACATCTAAAACTAAATTATTTATTTTTAGTAGTCCGTGTAATCCTACGGGGAGTGTTTATTCTTACGAAGAGTTAAAAGATTTAGCTGAAGTTTTTAGAAAATATCCTAATGTAATGATACTTTCTGATGAAATTTATGAACATATTCGTTATTCTGGGAAACATGTTAGTATTGCAGTATTTCCTAATATTTATAATCAAGTGATCACACTTAATGGTTTATCCAAAGCTTTTTCAATGACAGGATGGAGAATTGGATATATAGGAGCTCCAGAATGGATTTCAAAATCTTGTGATAAGATTCAGGGACAGATGACTTCTTGTGCAAACTCTATAGCACAAAGAGCTGCTATTTCAGCATTACAATCATCTCCTATTGAAATAGAATACATGATAAAAGAATTTAAAAAAAGAAGAAATTTAGTTTTAGATATGATCAAGGATATTCCTGGTTTTCAATTTAATAAACCTAATGGAGCTTTTTATATTTTTCCAAATGTTTCAGAATTTTTTGGAGAAAGATTATTTGGTAAAATTATTCAAGATTCTGATGATTTTTCTAATTTATTATTGGAAAAAGCTAATGTAGCAACTGTTAGTGGAAGTGCTTTCGGAGATAGTGGATGTATACGTATTTCTTATGCTTCTTCAGAAGAAAAAATTATAGAGGCATTTACGAGAATAAAAAAAGCATTATCATAATAATAAAATAATAAGGGTGGACGACCGGATTCGAACCGGCGACCCTCAGAACCACAATCTGATGCTCTAAACCAACTGAGCTACGACCACCATAGTAATTAATTACTAAATATGAAAAAAAGAATGAATATATCAAAAACAAATATAGCTATAGTTCATTTATGAACAAAACTTTCTATGATTTTTTCACAATAAGAAAAAAGATTATTATATATCCATTTTATGATATATTTTCTTTCTTGAATGGGGTATAGAAGATGAACGTTAGCACCTGCATCTAGCGTAAAATAGATATTTTTTTTGCTTTGAATTCTGAATTCCCATATAGTGTAAATAATGTGAAGTGTATTTGGTTTTATCCATAAGAAATATGGTCTAGAAGTCATGATCATTGCATGAAGAGTTAATGCCTCATGTTCTATTAATTCTCCAAATTTACGGAAGTCTCCTGTTTTTAATATAGAAATAAGTTTTATCATATTCTTGTTAGCACTTTTAATTCTATCCTTAACATAAGGATGGTTATTCATTAACTTATGTCCTTTTGAACTTAATATTTTTTTAGGATTTTTATCCACTATTAATATAGTATCTGAAATATTTTGAAATATAGGATGTATTTTATATGGATATGGAATAGCATAAAAATTATTACTTCCTTTTATCGATTTATGATACCCCCAAACAACTAAACCAGGATAGATAGATCTGCAAGCGCTTCCTGAACCTAATCTTGATAAAAAAGAAGCTTTTCTTAAAAAAAAACTTTCTTCTTTTAAGGAAGAGTAAAATTTTTTTTCCATTTCCATAATACATAAAGCTAAGGCACTCATTGAAGAGGCAGATGATGCAATTCCACTACTATGTGGAAAATTGTTGTAAGTTTCAATAACGAAATCAAAATATCTAAGATAAGAACAATAAAATGAAGCTCTATGAAAAAATTTTAAAGTTTTTGGAAGAAAACTTGTTTCTTCTTTTCCATCTAGGAATATTTTTATCGAAAAATTTTTTTTTTCTTTATACTATATATTAACCGTGTTTTTGTATATACTTTACTTAGAGAATAACTAATAGAAGAATTTAATGGAATTTGTATTCTATCAGTATATTTTCCCCAATATTTAATCAGAGCAATGTTCGAATAACTTTTTTTTGTGATTACTCCATTAGGAAATATTGTTTCTAAATATTTTTTTTCAAAATTCACAATTATCAAAAATCATTTTTTATATAATCTAACATTTTCTTATCATCAAATTCTCCTTCTGAACGAGCAATAACACAACTTGCTAATCCATTTCCTATAACATTTACAGTAGTACGAGCCATATCCATTAATTCATCTATTCCAATAATAGCTAATATAGGCCAAGTAGGTAACCCAAAAGATGCAACAGTAGCTAAAAGAATGACGAGAGAAGCTCTAGGGACACCAGCTACTCCTTTACTAGTTAATATTAAAGTCAAACCTATAAATATTTGTTGACTAAAACTTAGAGGAATTCCAGATGCTTGTGCTACAAAAACTGTAGCTAAAGAAAGATATAAAGTAGTTCCATCTAAGTTAAAACTGTATCCTGTAGGAATAACAAAAGCAATAATTTTTCTAGGGACACCTAATTTTTCTAAATTTTCCATAAGTAAAGGAAGAGCAGACTCAGAACTTGTAGTAGCAAATGCTAATGAAACTGGTTCAGTCAATGCTTTCACAAAACCTTTTAAAGGAATTTTAATCCACAAAAGTATAGGAAATAAAACTACTATCAAAAAAGCAAATAAAGCAATATAAAGAGTTAATAATAGTTGAAAAAGGTTATATAAAATATCTAAACCCATATGACCAACAGTATAAGCTATTGCAGATCCTACTCCTATAGGAGCGAAATACATGATTATTTTAGTAAACTTAAACATTATTTCTGATAAACTTTCTGCAAATATCAATATGGGGTTTCGTTTTTTTTCTTCTAGAAAGACCATAGATATCCCAAATATTACAGAAAAAACTACTATAGGGAGGACATCCCCATGATATATAGATTTAATAAAATTCTCAGGAAAAACATGAAGAATAGTATCTTGCCAAGATCTGCTTTCTACAATTGGCAATTGTTGTTTTGTAATATTAGAAGGCATAACAATTCCTACTCCAGCTTGAGAAATATTAATAGCAATAAGTCCAATAAATAAAGCTAAGGTTGTTACTATTTCAAAATATAATAGGGATTTCCATCCCATACTACCTAATTGTTTTATGTTAGAATGACTTGCTATTCCAACAACTAAAGTTGAAAATAGTATTGGAGCAATAATAGTCTTTATTAATCTCAAGAAAATTTGAGATAAAAATCTCAGTTCTACAGCTATTTTAGGCAAGTCTAACCCTATTTCTATACCTATGATTATAGAAATTAAGATCCAAGTAGTTAAATCTTTTTTTAGAAAAGCATACAATATAAAAAGAGATATGACAGAACATCTTAATATGCAAAGAGTAGATTTATCTAATCCTAAAAAGGACCTATAGAAATGAATTAATGCACATACTAAAAAACTTAGAAAAGCTATCAGTAAAACTTTTTCTTTTTTTACTTTCATTCCAATACTCATTTTATAAAAAATTCAACATGAGACAATAAATACGTAACAAGCAGGTAAGGCAACAGACCCGTAGGGACTCGAACCCCAACTAACAGAACCAAAATCTGCTGTGCTACCGTTACACAACGGGTCTATGAAAAATGTAAATATATACCATTTTTTTTTCAAAAACATTATATTTATGTCTAAATTTAAGTTAGTTTCTTCCATAGTAGAAGACAAATGATAGACTTTTTAAGTCAATTTTTTTTTAAAGTTTAATTAATTATAATTATGTCCGTTAAAATACGTTTAAAAAGAATTGGAAAAAAACATAAACCAATTTATCATATAGTTGTAGCAGATTCTCGTGCTCCTAGAGATGGGAAATTTATAGAGAAGCTGGGAACATATAATCCTCATGCAGATCCACCATCTACTGTATTAAAAATGAATAACGCAGTTTCATGGTTAATGAAAGGAGCACGACCTACAGAAACAGTAAGATCTATTTTTTCTAAAAATGGAGTTTTACTTAAAAAGCATTTGTTAGAAGGTGTTAAGAAAGGAGCATTAACAAATGAAGAATCTTATGAAAAATTTAATATATGGTATAAAAAATATAAAATTTAATAAATAACATACAAATTCTTTTGATAAATTTAATAATTTATATTTAGAGCTCTTAATAGTATAGTTTCCTATACGTTCTCTTCTTAAAGAAAGAAGATATGAACCAATTCCTATTTCTTTTCCAAAATCTTTCGCTATAGATCTAATATAAGTTCCTTTCCCGCATTCTATAAAAAATCTTATGTATGGAATGCATATTTTTAGAATATGAAACTGATATACTTTAACCAATCTAGGTTTTAGAAGATACGAAAATTCTTTTTTTTTTCTAGCATATTCATATAGTTTTTTTCCATTTACTTTTAATGCAGAAAAATAAGGAGGATATTGATTTATTTCTCCTATAAATTTTTTTGATGTTTTTATAACAAGTTTTGGAGTAATATGGAAGGTAGAAGAATAATTATATTCTTCTGTTTCTGAATCGAAAGATTTCGTTTCACAACCTAATTTTATAATCCCTGTATAAACTTTTTTATAATTATGAATATGTTTTACGTTTTTAGTACTTTTTCCCGTAAGAACAATTAATAATCCATCAGCAAGAGGATCTAAAGTCCCTGCATGTCCTATTTTTAAATTTTCTTTACGATTATTTGAATTTGAATATTTTTCTAAAATGGCATTTTTTATTTTTTTCACAATTTCAAAAGAAGTAAACCCCCAAGGTTTATACACCAATAATGTTTTTCCATTTTTAAATTCAGATAAATCTTTAATCAAAATTTTCTAAGTGGTTTTACAAAATAATGTATTAATATAAAGAAAACTCCAAGAATAATTCTATAGTATCCAAATAATTTAAAATTGTATTTTTGTAAATACTTTATAAAAAATTTTATGGATATTACTCCCGTAATAAAAGATATTATATTTCCCACTAATAATAATTTCATATCATGAAAAAAAATGCGAAAATCAATATAATTTAATTGAAAAAAATAATCATGTAATTTTTTGCATGTAGCCATTCCAATAACAGGAATAGATAAAAAAAAAGAAAATTCAACAGTTTCTTTTCTATTTATATTTTGCAATAAACCAGCTATAATGGTAGTAGCACTTCTAGAAAATCCTGGTATTAAAGAAAAACACTGACATAATCCGATAACAAAAGCATTAAAATAAGTAATATAATTTCTCTTATAAAAGTAATTTTTTTTATATAAATTCTCTGACTTAATAATAATTACCCCACCCAATAAAAGTGATATAGATACTATGATAGGACTTTCTAAGAAAATATAAATTATACGATTTAACATAAACCCAAAAATTCCTATGGGAATAATAGCTAGAAAAATTTTCAAATAGAAATCATATTTTTGATAAAATAATTTTTTTCTATACATAAAAAATACAGAAAATATAGCTCCAAGCTGAACAGAAATTAGGAATAAATTTGTTATCTTTTTTTCTAATATTCCCATAATAGAAGCTATAAGGATCATATGTCCAGTAGAAGAAATAGGAAAAAATTCTGTAAGACCTTCAACAAAACCTAGTATAATTGATTGAATATAATTCATCAAATGTTTTTTTTATACATCTATTTTTGCATAAATCGCATTTTCTTCTATAAAATTTCTTCTAGGCGGAACATCGTCGCCCATTAAAATAGAAAATATTTTATCAGCTTCAGTATAATTTTCTATGTTGACTTTACGTAAAGTTCTATTTTTTGGATTCATTGTAGTTTCCCAAAGTTGTTCTGCATTCATTTCTCCTAATCCTTTATATCGTTGTATGTTTACATATTTTCTTCCTCCTAGTTTTTTTAGTATATTTTCTCTTTGTTGATCATTCCAAGCATATTTTGAATGACTTCCTTTCCTAATTAAATAAAGTGGAGGAGTAGCGATATAAATATGCCCTTTTTCTATCAAAGGTTTCATATAACGGAAAAATAATGTTAAAATTAAAGTAGAAATATGACTTCCATCTATATCTGCATCTGTCATAATAATAATTTTATTATATCTAAGTTTTTTTATATTCAAAATTTTTTCATCTTCTTCTGTTCCTTCTGTTCCTATGGAAACTCCTAGAGAGGTAAAAATATTTTTTATTTCTTCATTTTCAAATATTTTATATTGCATTGCTTTTTCCACATTAAGTATTTTCCCTCTTAGAGGTAAAATGGCCTGAAAGTTTCTATCTCTACCTTGTTTAGCAGTTCCTCCTGCAGAATCTCCTTCTACCAAATAAATCTCACAATTTTCTGGATCATTAAAGGAACAATCCGCTAATTTTCCAGGTAAAATTCCACTTATTATAGGATTCTTTTTCTGTATTAATTCACGTGCTTTTCTAGCAGCTTGACGTGCTTTAGCAGCTAAAATAATCTTATCAATAATTTTTTTTCTATCACTAGGATTTTCTTCTAAAAAACTATTTAACATTTCTCCTACAATCTTGTCTACAATCCCTCCAACTTCGTGATTACTCAATTTGGTTTTGGTTTGACCTTCAAATTGAGGATCCATAACTCGAATAGATATAATAGCTGTAATCCCTTCCCTAAAATCATCTCCAGTTAATTCTATTTTATCTTTAGAAGATCCATAACTATCTGTATATTTTCTCAATGTTCTTGTTAATGCTCGTCTAAATCCGGAAAGATGAGTTCCACCTTCATAAGTATTTATATTATTAACATAAGAATAAATTCTTTCTTTATAAGAAGTATTGTATTGCATTGCTATTTCTACAATAGTATTTTCCCTATTCCCTTCAATAAAAATTACATTTTTTGTAAGGGGAACTTGATTCTTATCTAAAATAGTAATATATTCTTTTAATCCGTTTTTAGAGAAAAAATATTCTTTTTTATTATTTCTCTCATCTTCTAAGAATAAATGTAATCCTTTATTTAGAAAGGAGAGTTCTTTCAATCTATTGGACAATATTTCATAATCATATGTAATATTATTAAATATAGAATCATCAGCAATATAATGAATCCTGGTTCCTCTCATATTGGTATTTCCCATACATTTAACAGGAAATGCAGCAGTTCCTTTATAATATTCTTGTTGATAGATTTTTCCGTTACGATAAACTGTGACTATCAGTTTTTTAGATAAAGCATTAACACAGGAAATACCAACACCATGTAACCCCCCAGATACTTTATAAGAATTTTTGTCAAATTTTCCTCCTGCACCAATTTTAGTCATAACAACTTCAAGAGCAGATTTTCCTTCTTTTTTATGAATTCCTATTGGAATTCCACGACCATTATCAAGAACACTTATAAATCCATTTTTGTGAATTTTTACCCATATTCTATCGCAAAAACCTGCCAAAGCTTCATCTACAGAATTATCTATAACCTCATATACTAAATGATGTAAACCTCTAAGTCCTATATCTCCAATATACATAGAAGGTCGTAATCTTATATGTTCAATTCCCTCCAGAGATCTAATACTGTCTGCTGTATAATCTTTTGTTGTATTATTATGATTATTATTCATAATCCATTAAATATTTATAAATTTTTCTTTTTTCCATAAAAAATTAATAGTTTTATCAAAGATATAGAAAATATAAAAAAATATTTTATACGTGAAAATTTGGGAAAAAAAAACGAATTCTGGTGTCGATAAAGAAATAATCAATTTTACCTCAAGTAAGGATTCGGAAGTTGATCTACTTTTAGCTCCACATGATGTTATAGGAACAATAGCTCATGTTATCATGCTAGAAAGTATTGGATTGTTAAGTAAAAATGATTTAAAAATTTTAATTTATGAATTACGTAATATATATGTCGAAAAAATATTGAAAAAAAATTTTAAAATTGACGAAGGAATAGAAGATATACATTCTCAAATAGAATTTTTGCTAACTAATCGTTTAGGAGAGGTAGGGAAAAAAATACATAGTGGTAGATCTAGAAATGATCAAATATTAGTAGATTTAAAATTATTTATTAGAACAGAAATAAAAGAAATAATATCAATTACTTATTCTTTATTTGATTTGTTATTGAAATTGAGTGAACAATATAAAAACGTATTAATCCCTGGATACACACATTATCAAATAGCGATGCCTTCTTCTTTTGGACTTTGGTTTGCTGCATATGCAGAAAGCTTAATAGATGATGTATTATTAATTCATACGGCATATCGCATCGTTAATAAAAATCCCTTAGGTTCTGCAGCCGGATATGGATCTTCTTTACCTTTAAATCGTAAGATGACTACAGATTTATTAGGATTTGATGATTTAAATTACAATGTTATCTATGCTCAAATGGGTCGTGGAAAAATGGAAAGAATTGTTTCAGATGCTCTTGCTTCTTTAGCAAGAACTTTAAGTAAAATGTCACAAGATATTTGTTTATATTTAAATCAAAATTTTAATTTCATCAGCTTTCCTGATTATCTTACTACTGGATCTAGTATTATGCCTCATAAGAAAAATCCGGATGTTTTTGAAATTATACGAGCTAAGTGTAATAGAATCAATTCTCTTCCAAATGAAATATCTTTAATTACTTCTAATTTATGTTCTGGATACCATAGAGATTATCAAATTATTAAAGAAAGATTTATCCCAATTTTTGATGAGTTAAAAAAATGTTTTTTTATGTCTAAATATATGTTAAATCATATCATAATAAGAAAAGATATACTAAAAGAGGATAAATATCGTTATTTATTTAGTGTAGAAGTAGTTAATAGACTTGTTCTTGAAGAAGGATATTCTTTCAGAGAAGCTTATAAAAAAGTAGGATCAGACATACAAAATGATTATTTCAAACCATTTAAAAATAAAGTATATTATTCTCATGAAGGAAGTATAGGAAATTTATGTAATGAAAAAATTAGAAAAATGATGAAAAAAGTGATAAAAAGTTTCAATTTTGATAAAATCGATAGAGTTACAAAATTTCTAATCTATGATAGAATTCCATTCCAAGGATTATTTATTAATATTATGGTTTTATTTTCCTGGACTTTTGTTTTAACCAATCTTTAATTTTTTTATGATTTCCAGATAAAAGAATATCTGGAACTTTCCATCCTTTATAAATTGCTGGACGAGTATAAATAGGAGGAGCGATAAATGATTCTTGTTGAAAAGAATCTGTAATAATAGAATCTTGATTATGTATTACTCCAGGCAATAATCTAACTATAGTTTCTACTAAAACAGCTGCAGCTATTTCTCCTCCCGATAAAATATAATTACCAATGGATATTTCTTTTGAAATTAAGTTATCTCTAATCCTTTGGTCTATTCCTTTGTAACGTCCGCATAGAATGATAATATTTTTTTTTTTTGTTAAAAATTGAGCATTTTTTTGTGATAAAAGTTCTCCATCAGGAGTCATAAAAATCCTTTCATCATAATATCTTTCTGATAATAATTTAGAAAAACAATGATACACAGGTTCGATTCTAATTACCATTCCAGATCCTCCTCCATAAGAATAATCATCTATCTTTTTACGTTTTCCCAAACCATATTTTCGTAGATTATGAATCTGTATATTGATAAAATTTTTATTTATCGCTCTTTTAATGATAGAATTAGAAAAAGGTCCCCTAAGTATATCAGGAAATATGCTGATAATATCTATACGCATTATTTACTAAAATATAAATATAGCAAGATAGTAATAATCTAGTAATGAAACTAATGAAAAAATTCTAACTTTAGCGAATAATTTATAAAAATGAGTTATATCGTATCTATAGTAGGACGTCCTAATGTAGGAAAATCTACTCTTTTTAATCGTCTTGTCGGAAGAAAAAAGGCGATTGTTCATGTTACAAGCGGTGTTACAAGGGATCGTATTTATGGAGTAACAGAATGGAATGGAGTGAAATTTTCTGTAGTAGATACAGGAGGTTTTACTATTTCAGAAAACGATTATCTTGATGATGAAATAAAAAATCAAATTTTTATAGCTATTGAAGAGTCCGATATTGTTTTATTTTTGGTAGATATCAAAATTGGAATATTGAATACGGATATAGAAATGGCTCAAATATTAAGAAAAAAATACAGAAAAATAATTCTATTGGTAATAAACAAAGTAGATAATGGAAAATACATGTATCATGACACAGATTTTTTTTGTTTAGGATTTAATGAATATTATTATATATCAGCTATAAACGGTAGTGGTACAGGAGAATTATTAGATAAAGTGATAGAAGTCTTAAAAAAAAATATTAAAGACAATAAAAAAGATAGAAATGATACAGAAAAATTTCTTCCTATATTTTCAGTTGTAGGGCGTCCTAATGTAGGAAAATCTACATTGATTAATTCTTTTTTAAATAAAAATCATCATATTGTAACTAATATTCCTGGAACAACGAGAGATAGTCTAGATGTTATCTATAAAAATTTTGGATATGAATGTATTTTAGTTGACACACCTGGTGTTAGAAAAAAATCAAAAATAATAGAAAATATAGAATTTTATTCTTCTATAAGAACAATAAAAACGATAGAATATGCAGATATTTGTCTTTTAATGATAGATGCAAATCGTGGATGGGAAAATCAAGATATGAATATTTTTAGATTAGTGGAGAAAAATCATAAGGGGATTATAATTATTATTAATAAATGGGATTTGTTTTATAAAAAGAATGATTCTTTACAAAAAGATTTTGAATCTTTAATTAGAAAAAAAATTGCTCCATTTAATAATGTTCCTATTCTTTTTGTATCTGCTAAAAATAAAAATGGAATACATAATATTATTCCAACTGCCTATGCTATTTTAAAAGCCAGAAAAAATAGATTAAAAACAAATATTTTAAATAAAATTATGTTACCTATTTTAAAAAATAATCCTCCTCCTTCTATAAAAAAGAAATTAATAAAGATAAAGTATTGTACTCAGTTACCATCACGAACTCCAAAATTTATTTTCTTTTCTAATTTTCCACAATACATAAAAGAATCTTATAAAAGATTTGTCGAAAATAAGATTCGTTATCACTTTAATTTCAAAGGAGTACCCATACAAATTTTCTTCAGAAAAAAATAACTTTTCGATTTGATAACACATTTAAGAGGAAAGTTAGTTGAAAAAAATCAATCTTATTTAATAATAGATTGTCATGGCGTAGGATATTATATTTATATATCCTCATATACCTATTCTTCTTTAAAAAAAGAAGTAGGAGAAAATATCTATATATACACTTTTCTTTTCATGAAAGAAAATCAAAAAGTTTTATATGGTTTTTTTGATAAAAAAGAAAGAAATATATTCTCTTATTTGATATCTGTAAATAGTATAGGTCCAAGTTCCGCTATTACATTATTATCTACTCTTACTCCAAATAAAATAGAAGAATCTATCTACAAAGAAGACATAAAAGTTTTTGATAAAGTAAAAGGAATAGGAAAAAAAACAGCTCAAAGAATTATTCTTGAACTTAAGGATAAAATAATTCCTGCTGAAAAAAAACAAAATCATGTAAAAATTATAGAAGATGTAGGGTTAATAAAAAAAGACGCCTTAAGTGCTTTGATTGTATTGGGTTTTTCTGTTAAAGAATCCGAGAAAGTATTAGATAATATTTTAAATAAACATCCAGAATTTTCTGTAGAAAATCTTATCAAAGAATCTATAAAAAAGTTATAAATCACAAAAAAATATAAATTGTCATGAAGCTTTTTTATCCATCAATTATAGTGATTCTCTTTTTGTTATCAATATTTGATCTTATTGTTGGATTGATTAATGATGCCGTTAATTTTCTAAATTCTGCTATAGGATCCAGAGCTGCTTCTCGTAGAATTATTATGATTTTTTCTAGTTTAGGAATATTATTAGGAGCTTTTTTGTCGAGCGGAATGATGGAAGTAGCAAGAAAAGGTGTTTTTAATCCTTCTTATTTTTATTTCTCTGATGTTATTTTCATTTTTTTAGCAGTTATGATCTCTGATATCATATTATTAGATATTTTTAACACTTTAGGATTACCTACTTCTACTACTGTATCTATGGTTTTTTGTTTATTAGGAGGAGCTTTCAGTATTGCAATGATAAAAATATCTTCACTATCAAGTAATGAGCCTTTTCACAATTTAAGTTTATATATAAAAGCAGAAAAAATATTGACTATCAGCATAGGAATTTTTTTATCTATTATAATATCTTTCATTTCTGGAGCAATTATTCATTATTTTATTCGTTTATTTTTTAGTTTTGAATATGAAAAAAGATTAAAATATGTAGGTGTGATATGGACAGCTATTTCATTAAGTAGTATGACTTATTTTCTTATTGTAAGAGGATTGAATAGTACTTTACAAGGAATTATGAATGATAATTTTACATATTTTTCATTATTAATGAAATCTCTTACAGAATGGATTCATCATAATTTCTTTATTTTTTTACTTGTATTATTTTTATTTTGGATTGTTATTGCAAAAATATTTGTTTATTTAGGATATAATATATTAAAGTTTGTTGTATTATATGGAACTTTTTCTTTAGCTATGGCATTTGCAGGAAACGATTTAGTAAATTTTATAGGAATTCCAATAGCTAGTATACAATCTTATAATATATGGAAAAAAGCTGGAAGTCCACCGTCTGAAGAATTCAATATGAAAAGTTTATCCGGAAATGTCCAAGTTCCATCTTCATTTTTAATTATTTCAGGAATGATTATGATATTAACTCTATGGTTTTCTGATAAAACAAAAAATATAACCAGGACAGAGATTAATTTAAGTAGACAAAATGAAGGTCCAGAAAAGTTTTTATCAAATTCTTTTTCTAGAGGAATTGTTAGATTTTTTTTATTTCTTGAAAAGAAAATTTTTGTTTTATTTCCAAAACGAATTCTTGTAAAAATAGAAAAAAATTTTAAACCAAGAAAAGAAGTAAATGAAGCTTTTGACCTTGTAAGAGCTTCTGCTAACTTAACCATATCTAGTATTCTAATATCTATAGCTACAGTGCAAAGATTACCATTATCTACTACCTTTGTTACTTTTATGGTCTCTATGGGAACTTCTCTTTCAGATAGAGCATGGGATAGAGAAAGTGCAGTATATAGAGTTTCAGGAGTTTTACAAGTGATAAGAGGATGGTTTTTAACAGGGTTTATTGCTTTTGTCATATCCGGAATTACTGCAACATTTTTATATTATTTCAGAGGTTTTGCAGTTATATCTATTGTTTTATTTATAATATTCACAATATTATATAGAATATATAATAAATATCATGAAAATATAGAAGAAGATAAATATTTTTTGATCTTAGAATATCCAATAAAAATATCTTTAAATAAAACTTTTGATATTCTAAAATTTATACTTTCAAAGATAGAAAATATTTATAAAAATAGCATTAAAGGAATTACTAAAGAAAATTTAAAAAATCTGCAATATAGCAGAAAAAATTTTTTAAAATTGAAAGAAAATTTTAATAATATACATAATACCCTAACTAAGGTAATTAGGAAAAATAGTGACCCTTCTACTGGTATATTTTACCTACATATTTACAATAAGACTAAAGACATCATTGAATCCTCAGATATCATTACCGATCATACTCTATTTCATGTGATTAATTGTCATAAACCATTAAAAAATAAACAAAAAAAAAATTTATTAAAATTAGAAAAATTTATGAATGAAAATTTTGATCTAATGAAAAAAATAATCAAAGAAAAAAATTTTAAGGATATTAAATTCCCTTGTTCAATACAAATTAGAATCATAAAAGAAATTGAAGAACAAATAAATCAACAAGTAATAGGTATTATCCATGATAAATATGGAACAAAAAATACCTTTTTAATGTTAGATATTTTATTACAATCAAAAAAAATAACAGAAAGTATACAAGACATTATGCTTTTATCTCAAGAGACTATATTCCATTCTAAGAAAGATGCTTCTTTTCTATCTTTTTAGTAATTTTTTTGTTTAATTTTATTATTTGTTAGTAATTCATTGTATTACAGCCTCTTAAATCAGTAAAATCAATTCTTCCTAATACTTCAAACTCTTCTTCGTTTATTTTCTTTCCTAAATCTTCAGTAGAAATAAAAGAACAAGATAAATAATTGGATAAATCTATAACATCAATTCCTCCTATTTTATTATTTTCTAAATGCATAAATGGGTTTTCCGTATCTCTAATATATATTTTCATCCAGGGAGGGCATTGAAATATGCCATTTTTTTTTGCATATGCCTGAGAAAGCAATTCTGTCATTCCATATTCCGAATGAATATATTTAACGCAAAAGAAATTTTTTAAAATATAATGTAGTTCTTCTCTAACTAATTCTTTTCTTTTCCCTTTCATTCCTCCTGTTTCCATAACAATTAATTTTTCTTTATGTTCATTGATGAAAATTTTTTTTTTTTCTATAAAATCTAATAAAGAGGAACTAAGTCCGAAAATAAAAACATTTATCCCATTTTTTATATGAATAGATTTTCTAGAAGAAGAAATAAAAAGGCTTCCATTTTTAATGGTTCTATTTATCATATAATTTACCATGTAAATCAAAGAAGAGTTAGTTATTTGATGTGGAAAAAAACATAAGAATTTAAATTTTTCTATAGTTCCATAAAAATATTCAAATCCTTTTAAAATACTACTAGTGTAAATACTTAAATCAGATATAAAATGTTTGCTTTTTAATCCTGTAGTTCCACTACTTTTAAAAAGTATGTCTGTATTATTTTTTTTACTACTTAAAATACGATGCGTTTTAAAAAAGGAAATAGGTAAAAAAGGAATTTCATAAACATTTTTTATGTTAACTAATTTTAATTTTAATGAATGAACGTAGTTTCTATAAACTTCATTATTCATTATTTGATAATGAAATATATCCATAGCTATATTTTCAAATTCATTTTTTGATGAAATAGAAAATATTTTTTCTTTAAAATTCATTTATTTAATGATATATTAATAATTTAAATTTATTAAAATAAAATAAAAATTCTTTTTTAGATATGGGAATAAGAATATTAATAATATTTGAAAATGAATTTTCGAAAAAGTTGTAAGGGATTATATTCGTTTTTTGATTTGTTTCTTTTATTAAAAAGATACATATTGATATATAAAAAAAATATTTTACCATGCCCAATATTCCACCTAAAAACTTATCTATAGGTTTCATAAATGTAATAATCAAAATTAATTCTATAATCTTTTTAGATAAAAAAGATAGTATAGTTATGAATATAAATGAAATTGCTACAGAATAAATTATAAAAAATTTTGAATATCTTATGTTTATGTTTAATTTACTTACAAGTTCTTCTGAAAAATGATATATATATACACCTTTATAAAAAATAATCAAAAAAATCATAAACCCCAAAAGTTGCGAGATCATACCATTTTGATAACCTTTATATCCTCCATATAAAACTATAGTTGTAATAATTATATCCAAAAATATCATATCATACACTATTTTTTTAATTAATAAAGAATAATTTATGCAAGAATTTTATATCAATTGGAATAAAGTAATTTCATACATACAAAATAATTTTTCTATAGATAGAAAAATAGATGTTATTGGAATTGTATTTATTATTGGAATTCAAGAATTAGGAAAAGGAGCAAATATTCCATTACATAGAATAGATAGAATAGATATTCTACATATTGCAATATGTAGAATATTACAACCTTTTGGTTATTATATCTTTGTTGGAAGGGATAAAGAAGGGTGGCCACATTATATCTTAAAAAAAAAATTCCTTCTAACCAGGAAAAACAATTGTTCTTAATTAAAAAAGCAATTATTCGATATATGAATGATGAAGAAATTATTGAAGGAATCTAGAAATAATTATGATGAAATGGAAAAAACAATAGATAATATAAAAAAAGAAATTAAAAATTTTAATCCTAAAGATTACTATGATTTAGAAAAGTTAAGAATTAAATTTTTAGGAAAAAAAAAGGGAATGATAACTCTTTTGTTTAAAGAATTGAAAAAATTTACACTTCATGAAAAAAAAATTTTTGGAAAAATCATTAACGAATTAAAAAAAGAAATTCAAGAAAAAATAGAAATTTTTTCGTTAAAACATAAGTGTTTTAAAAACAAGGAAGAAAAATTAAATTTCGATCCTTCTTCACCAGGAAAGTTTATAGAAATAGGATCTATGCATCCAATATCCATTATAAAAAATAGAATCATAGAAATTTTTATAAAAATAGGGTTTTCTTATGTAGATGGACCTGAAATAGAAGATGATTGGCATAATTTTACAGCTCTAAATATACCGACTGATCATCCATCTAGAGAGATGCAGGATACATTTTTTTTATATAAAAATCCAGATATATTGTTACGTACACATACTTCATCTGTTCAAATACGATATATGAAAAAACATCATCCTCCATTTCGAATTTTATCTATAGGGAAAGTATATAGAAATGAAACTGTCTCTTCACATTCTAATTTTATGTTTCATCAAGCAGAAGGGTTTTATATAGACAAAAAAGTTTCTTTTTCAGATTTAAAACAAACTATTTTTTATCTTATAAATTCTATTTTTGGTAAACAAGTAAAAATAAGATTTCGTCCTTCTTACTTCCCATTTACAGAGCCTAGCGCAGAAGTAGATATATATAGTAGTAGTAATGGATGGTTAGAAGTGATGGGTTGTGGGATGATCGATCCAAATGTTTTAAAAAACGTAGATATAGATTCAGAAATTCATTCCGGATTTGCCTTTGGAATAGGAATAGAACGTTTAGCTTTAATGATATATAATATTAAAGATATTCGAATTTATTTTAATAATGATATTCGTTTTTTAGAACAATTTAAGAGTGAATTTTAGTTTTAGATATACAAATTTGATTCTCTTTGTCTAAAAATTTCATATAAAATAATACCACAAGCAACAGATACATTTAAAGAAGAAATACCACCTATTAAAGGTATTTTTACTCTCTCGTCAGAGATTTCCAAATATTGAGGAGATACCCCTTTTTCTTCATTTCCTAATATTAAAACTGTAGGACTTGAGAAATCAATGTTATACCAATATATATTGGATTTTTCTGTAGCAGAAACTATTTTTAATCCATTTTTAGTCAAAAAATTAATAGTATTTTTTATACTTTTTTCTTGACATATTGGAACTTTGAATAAAGCTCCTGAAGATGTTTTAATAGAATCAGATCCAATCATTGCTGTTTCTTTTTTCGGTATAATGATAGCGTTTACTCCTGCACATGCAGAAGTACGTATAATAGATCCAAAATTTCTTACATCGGTGATACGATCTAAAATAATCAAAATTGGGTTTTTTCCTCTTTCATAAAAGACAGGTAGCAAATCTTTTATTTGATAAGTTCTTATAGGTGAAAGTAAAGCAAAAACTCCTTGATGATTCTTGTTTTTTAATATAAAAAATTTACTTTCTGGAACAGTTTTTATTGGAATATTTTCTTTTTTGGAAAGAAAAAGAAGTTTTTTGTAAGCATTGGAAGTCAGTTTTATTCCACTTTTTAAAAAAATATTACTAATAGTTATTTTAGCTTTAATTGCCTCTATTAATGGATGTAATCCATAAACAATAATTTTTTCTTCTTTGCATATTTTCATAAAAATTTTTTTAATCCTTTTTATTTTTACCTAAAATTTCAATAATAGACTTTTTTAATAAATTTTTAATAAAATATCTTGTGACTTTTTTACATAAAAAAAATATGAAAATAAAGAAAACAAGATATAAAAAAGTAATAATTCCAAATCCTATAATATAATTATCAAAATAATAGGATAAAAAAAAACATAATAAAATACTTCCTAAAAATAAAATAAGAATTAAAAATATAAATGAAAATAAAACAATAAAAATATCTGTAACAACAGAAATAAAAAATCTCAATATCTCTTTTTTAAAAAGAGACCATTTTCTATGAAGAAAATTCGTAATAAAAAAAAAACATTTCAAGTAAAATGAAAATTTTTTTATCAAGTTCCTAATTCATCTTCGACTTTATCTTGTTTATATTGATTTGTTTTTTCTATTTTATTTTTCATTTTATTCTTCCATTTTGTTTCAATGTTTGATTTTATTTTTTGCACTTCTTCTCCTATTTTTTTTCCAAATATTTGAAAATTATCTTTTAATTCTTCTGTTTTTTTTCCTAAAATATTTCTTATTTTTTCTTCTTTTTTTTGAGATAGCATCATTCCTACTATTAAACCAGCCATGCTACCAAAAAGAACGCCCCAAAAAAAATTTCCTCCTCTTTTCATAAAGAATAACAATTTTATATTTTTACGTAATAAATTTAATCATACAATTTTTACATACAAAATTGTATTTATGTATTTATAGAAATATTTTTAATATTATGTTTATTAAAGAGGATTTTCCACTTAGAAAATTAAATACATTTGGGATCGATACTTATACAAGATATTTTGTAGAAGTAAAAAATATAGAAGATATTCATAAAATATTTTCAAATACATCTATTACAAAATTTATTATAATAGGAAATGGAAGTAATATACTTTTTTTAAAAGATTATTATCCTGGTTTAATACTTAAAATAGGAATAAAAGGGAAAAAAATTATTAAAGAAAATAATAAGCAGGTAATTGTTCAAGCTTATGCTGGAGAAAAATGGAATGATTTAGTTTATTGGACTATCAAAAAAGGATTTAGTGGTTTGGAGAATTTATCATTTATTCCTGGAACAGTTGGTGCATCTCCAATTCAAAATATTGGAGCATATGGAACAGAAGTAAAAGATGTTTTACTTAAAGTTAAAACATATGAAGTATTTAGTGGAAAAGTTATTGAATTCACACGTGAAAAATGTCGACTTAAATATCGTTATTCTTTTTTTAAAAAATTAAAAAATAAATTTATCATACTTTCCGTTTTTTTTATTCTAAGAAAAGAATACAAAAAAAGAAATTCTTCTTATCTAGAAGTAGAAAAAGAATTAGAAAATATGAATATTAAAAAACCTACTATTGAAGATATAAATAAAGCTATTTTTAATATTAGATATAGAAAATTACCAGATCCAAAAAAAATTGGAAATGCAGGTAGTTTTTTTATAAATCCTATAGTAAAAAATATTGATTTTGAAAAAATCAAGCATATATATCCTAATATTGTTGGATACAAATTTTGTGTAAATAAGATAAAAATATCTGCTAATTCATTAATTGAAAATATAGGATGGAAAGGGAAAAAGATTGGAAACGTTGGAGTTTACGAAAAGAAACCTATAATAATAGTTAATTATGGAAAAGCTACTGGAATGGAGGTCTATTCTTTTTCAGAAAGAATAATTGAGAACGTAAAAAAAAAATTTGGAATTACTTTATCAAGAGAAGTGAATATCATACAATAATAGATATAAGCTAACAATATACCTTTGTTTTTTATTTTATTATCATATAATTTAAAAAAAACATAAATTTTATGTCCATTACTTTAGAAAAATCAAAAAAATATATACAACAAATAATAAAAGAAAAACCTGATTTTGGAATTTTATTATTAGAAAGTCAATTTAATAAGCTCATAGAGGAAGTAGAAAATCCCATATGTATTTCCTATGAAGAAATTCCTATTTTTCATGAAAAAAATTTGTATGGAAAATTTTTGTTCGGGAAAATAGAAGGAAAAAATATTGTTTTTTTAATAGAACCTTCTTTTGAAGAAAACAGGGAAAATTCTATTTTATTGTGCAAAAAAATAGGAATAGAAAAATTAATATTAATTAATATTTCTGCAGGAATTAATCCAAATTACAAAATGGGAGATATTATGTTAGTAAAAGACCACATTAATTTTTTTCCAGAAAATTTTAATGTAAAAAAAATTATGAAAAATAACTTATTCAAGATTAATGAATTATATGATCAGAAAATGCTTGATATAGCAGAAAATATAGCAATGACCCATAACATTATTATTCAAAAAGGAATATATGTAGCTTTTCCATATCCAAATTACAAAACATATGCAGAAAATTCTATGATACGATCTATCGGAGGAGACTGTGTTGGAATAAATATATTAACAGATGTATTAATAGCTAGATGTATTAATTTAAGAGTTTTTTCTATAACAATTATTTTTATGGGTCTTATATCTGATTGCAAATCTCAGGATAAAAATACCGGTTCAATAATAACAAATAATTTCTTATTAAATACATTTACCGAAACAGAAAAATCTATGCGCCTTCTAATATTAATTATAAAAGAATTTATAAAGTTTTGTTTATAAAAGTTTTTTAATAATATTTTTTGTTATCTCTATGAAAATATTTCTTATATGTTTATTTTCTAAAACTACAGGAATTCCTATATCTGAATGTTCTCGTATTGTTTGTAACATAGGTATTTCCCCTAGATAAGGAATGTTGATTTCATTAGCAAAATTTTTTACTCCATTTTTACCAAAAAAGTAACTTTTTTCTTTACTATTTTTCATAATAAGATATGACATATTCTCAATAATACCTAATATTGGAACATAAATAGATTTAATTCGAAACATTTCTATAGTTCTATTTACATCAGATAATGCTATTTTTTGAGAAGTACTTACGATAACTATTCCTTTTAATGTAGTTTCTTGTAAAAGAGATAAATGTATATCTCCTGTTCCTGGTGGTAAATCTACTATCAAGAAGTCTAATTCCCCCCAATCTGTTTCATGAATTAATTGTCTAAGAGCTTTAGTTACCATTGGCCCTCTCCAAACAATAGCTTGTCCATATTTTGAAAAAAAACCTATAGATAGAATTTTTACCTCATAACTAATAATAGGAGTTATGAGAATAACTCCATTTTTTTGGACTACTATATTTTCAATAGAGTCATTTTCAATATTGAACATTAATGGAATAGAAGGGCCATAAATATCAGCATCTAATAGTCCAACTTTAAAACCCATTTTAACCAAAGAAACAGCAATATTTGTTGCTATTGTAGATTTCCCTACTCCACCTTTTCCAGAAGCTATAGCTATTATATTTTTTATTTCATATTTTTTATTTTTTTTAGCTTCCATTTCTATTTTTATACTTATATTTTCTTCATTTGAGAATATTTTTTTTTCTATTAAATAATTTTTTATATCTATTGTTAATTTCTTTTTTAAATGCATGGTAGGATGATATAAACTCAAATATATTGTAACCATGTTATTATTTATGACATCTATTTTTTTTATAGAATCAGCTTCTATAATATTTTTTAAAGCTTTTTCAATTTTTTCTTTTATTCTTATCATTATACAAGACATAACTAAAGAAATTAATCACAATAGTACGAAAAAAATGACTAGATTTAATAATAAAAAACTCTATCATGGATATTTTTACCTGTAGTTTTCATACGAAAATTATAGTTTTTAAATGGAAATATTTATTAAATACTATGTTTTCAAAAAAGAAAATTATTTCTGATAGAGAAAGTGTATTTTTTTTATCTTTATCAAAAAAACGTAAAAATGAATTTTTAGGTGTACGTTATGCATTAAAATATCTTGGAATAAAAGTGAATATTTTTTATGATAAAAAAAGAAAACCTTTCCTTTTTATTGAAGGAAAATATATCTCTTTTAGTCATTCTTTTGATAGAATAGCTATAGGTATAAGTTCTTATCAGATAGGTGTAGATATAGAAAAATTGCGTAAGGATAAGAAAATTATTAAAATAAAAAAAAAATTTATTAGAGATGATGAATCTTTTTTCATAAATACAAATTATGAAGAGGATTATTTACATATTATATGGGGCATAAAAGAAAGTTTGTATAAACTAGAAGGAGGAATATATTATAATTTTTTAACTCATTACAGAGTATCTCCTTTTTGTATAGAAAAAGATCGTTTCATATCATGTTGGATAATAAAAGATTCCTATAGTAAGAAATTTCTTGCTTTTTATAGAAAAATAGAAGACCATTACTTAGTTTATATTATAGATAAATAATGTTTTTTTTTAATTACGACATAGATATCCTTATATCTTCTTATTATACTAATTATACTAATTATACTAATTATACTAAAGGTAGTTTAAAAGAATTTTTTTTAGAAATAATAGCTGTTATATTAACAATTATTAGTGTTTTATTTTCGCAAAGAAATAATGTTCTAGTATTCCCAGTAGGAATCTTGGGGACTACGATTTATAGTTATTTAACCTTTATTACTTCTTTATATGGAGATTTTATTATAAATATATATTATACTATAGTAAGTTTATACGGATGGTTTTTATGGAAAAAAAAAGAGAATAAGAAAATAAGAATTACTTATTGTAATACGAAAGATTACTTTTATACAAGTATTTTATTTTTTTTTACTTGTATTTTCAGTGTGATAGTTTATTATTTAAATGGAAAACTTAAAAGTTATTCTGATTGGATGGATATATTTACAACGGGAATTTATTTTTCTGGAATGTATCAAATGTCTATTAAAAAAGTAGAAAATTGGATTTTTTGGATGATAGGAAATATAATATCTGTACCTCTTTATTTTCTAAAAGGTTTGATATTAACAGGTATTCTATTTATTATTCTATTTCTATTATCTATTGATGGATTTATAATTTGGAAAAAAAAAGCAATTAATTCAATTTTTTAATTGATTCTATAACTTTTTTTAGATTATCATATTCTTTTTCTGTTCTTTTTTTAATGTTTTTTACTTTTATTTTATTTTTTTTTATTTCATCTTTTCCTACGATAATAGCAAATGGAATATGATTATCACTAGCATATTTAAACTGAGCTCCTATTTTTATAGGATTAGGATATAACTGAGTAGAAATACCTTCCTTTCTCAAATAATTTATCATCTTATATGCATAAGAAGATTCTTCATCTCCAAAATTAATAAATAAAACTTTTGAAGAAGTATTATAGATGTTTTTAAACAAGTTTTCTTTTTCCATAACTAGATAAATTCTATCTAAACCAAAAGAAATTCCTACTCCATAAGTATTATTCATCCCAAAAAAATTTGATAGATCATATCTTCCTCCTCCTCCAATGGAATTTTCTTTCCTATTATTATATGGAAAAATTTCTAATATTGTTCCTGTATAATAATTCATTCCTCTTGCTAATGAAATATTCCATTCTAATTGTGTTTTTTGCAAAGAAAGATTATTTATCATATTGAATATAAAGCTAATATCTTTAACTCCTTTTTTTCCTTTTTCAGAATTTTCAAAAGCAGTAGTTAAATATTTTTCTTTTTTATAGAAATTTTCTTTCATATCAAAAAAAAATTCAACCTTATCAAAAGATTTAGAAGATATTCCTTTTCTTATCATTTCTTTTCTTACTGAATCTTTTCCTATTTTATTCCATTTATCCAAAGATGTGGTAAAATCTTTCCATAAATCGTTTTTTATTCCAGAAATTTCTCCTAATCCTCTAAGGATATCCCTATGGTTAATAGAAATAACTATAGGAATATTTAATTTTGTAAAAATATCATCACAAAGTTGAATTAATTCTATTTCTTGCCATAAGGATAAATAATTATGTCCTATAATATCTGCATCACATTGATAGAATTCTCTAAATCTTCCTTTTTGAGGTCTTTCTGCTCTCCATACAGGTTGTATTTGATATCTTTTAAAAGGAAAGATAATTGTATTTCTATGCATTGCAACATACCGTATAAGAGGAACAGTTAAGTCATATCTGAGTGCTTTATTAGATATATGTTCAGTTAATAATGTTGTAAAATCAACTTGTTTTTTTTTAAATTTGAAATTTTCAATTATTTTTTTCATAAAATCTGAAATTCCTCTTTTTAAAGAATTTCCTGAATGAAGCAATTTGAACATTAAATAATCTCCTTCCTCTCCATATTTATTAATAAGGGTGGACATATATTCAATAGAAGTAGTTTCTATGGGATTAAAACCAAAAATTTCAAATTTTTTTCGAATAGTTTCAATTATATAATTCCTCCTACTAATCTCATTAAATGAGAAATCCCTGGTTCCTTTAGGAATGTTAGGATACTGCATAAAAAGTTTCAATAAATTTATCAAAAATCATTTAACTCTTCATTTTTTTTATTTTTTTTTTCTATATGTTTAATTTTATTCTTTTCATGATATGAAATAGGAAGATCAAAACTATCTTCCAAGAGGTATCTTTTGTATTTTTTTTCTAAAATATCTGAATTAGGATTAATAACACTATCAAATACATTTTTTTTATTATTATTCATATCCTTACTATTCTTATTTATTACTGAATAAGATCCACCATTATAAAATGGATCTCTTTGTTTTTTAGAATAAGAATGAATTTCTTCTTTTTTTGTTAACCTTTGTTCGTAAGGTTCCTCTAGTCTATGAAATATTTTTTTTTCTTCATGGTTTATTGCCCTTTGTACTTCTGTAGGAAATCCTGTAGCAACTATGGTAACTGAAATGCTTTCTTCTAAATTTTCATCTTCTCCTATTCCCATAATAATATTTGCATTATTACCTGCTTCTGTCTGAATATAATCGCTAATAATTCCTATTTCATCTATAGTTATTTCAATTCTTCCTGAAACAATAAGAAGGAGAACGTTTTTTGCTCCCGTAATTTTGTTATCATTTAATAATGGAGAATCTAATGCTTGAATAACAGCTTCTTTAGCTCTATTTTCACCTACAGAAACAGCAGATCCCATAACAGCTGTTCCACTTTCTTTTAGAACAGTTCTTGTATCTCTTAAATCTATGTTTTGTTTATAATGATGGGTTATAACTTCAGCGATACCTTTAGCAGCAGTAGTTAAAACTTCATCTGCTTTTGCAAATCCTGCTTTAAAACCTAGATTTCCATATAGTTCTCTCAACTTATCATTATTAATAACAATTAAAGAATCTACATTTCTTCTTAACGATTCTATTCCTTTTTGTGCCTGTTGCAACCTCATCTTTCCTTCAAAATGAAATGGAATTGTTACAATTCCTACAGTAAGGATTCCTTTTTCTTTAGAAATTCCTGCAATAATAGGTGCTGCTCCAGTTCCAGTTCCCCCCCCCATTCCTGCTGTAATAAAAGTCATTTTAGTATTTGAATCTAAAATACTTTTTATTTCTTCCAAACTTTCTAATGCTGCTTTTTCTCCTACCTCTGGATCTGCTCCAGCTCCTAATCCTTCCGTAATAGAAGCTCCCAACTGAATTTTTATAGGAACTGGATTATTGTTTAATGCTTGTGCGTCTGTATTACATGCTATAAAATCTACACCATCTATTCCTTGTTCAAACATGTAACTTAAAGCATTGCTTCCTCCTCCTCCTACTCCTATTACCTTAATTGCAGCTGAACGATGTTTTGGATATCCTTGAACGCTATCTTTTTTTTGCATTATAAAATGTTCTTTTTTCATTTTATTCTGTATCATTCAATATTTGACGGAATTTATCTGCCCAAATTTCAAGAAAAGATTTTGATTTTTTCTTAGTATTTTTCTTTATTTTTAAATAATCTTCCGGTTTTTCTTCATAAGAAGTATGATTTTTATTATTATAAAATTTTTTATAAAAAAAATCAGAAGTATTATTTTTTTCATTGTGGATGTAATCCATATCTTTTAGACAAAGATATTTTTTTTTATCATCAAGTCCTTTTATTACTAAACCTATAGAAGTAGCATATTCAGGATGACTTATAAGTCCATTTTCTCCGCCTGCGATATGTTCATTAGAATAACCTACACGTACATCCATTCCAGTAATATATTCTGCTAGAGGACGAATATGTTTTAATTGAGAACCTCCTCCAGTCATAACTAATCCTGCAATAAGTCTTTTTTTTTGTTCTTCGTCTCCATAATTTTTTATTTCTATATTTACTTGTTCTAAAATTTCGCATACTCTAGTATGGATAATTTTAGACAATTTTTTTAAAGAAATTTCCTTAGGTTCTCTTCCCCTTAATCCTGGAATACAAACAATTTCTGTTTCTTTATTTTCTCCAGGCCATGCTGACCCAAATTTAATCTTTAATAATTCTGCTTGACGTTCAATAATTAAGCAATCGGTTTTTATATTTTCTGTTATCACATTTCCTCCAAAAGGAATTACTGCTGTATGACGGATAATATTATCTTTAAATATAGCTACATCAGTAGTACCTCCTCCTATATCTACTAAAGCTACACCTGCTTCTCTTTCCTCTTTATTTAACACAGCTTCTGCTGAAGCTAAAGGTTCTAAGGTCATTCCAGCTAAATTTAATCCTGCAGATTTTACACATCTTCCAATATTACGAATAGATGAAATCTGTCCTACTACTACATGAAAATTAGCTTCTAAACGACTTCCATACATCCCTATTGGTTCTCCTATTTCTGCTTGACTATCCACTTTATACTCTTGTGGAAGAACATGAATTATTTCTTCACCAGGTAACATAACTAGTTTATGTACTTGATCAATTAATTTTTGTATATCTTTTTGATTGATTACATTTTCAAAATCTAATCTAGTTATATAGTCATTGTGCTGTAAACTTCTTATATGTTGGCCTGCTATCCCAACAATAACTTCTTTTATTTTTATACCTGAACTATGTTCAGCTTCAGATATAGCTTCACGTATAGCTTCAATTGTTTGAGTTATATTATTTACAACTCCTATATGTACACCTATACTTTTGGATCTGCCTATACCTAAGATTTCAATCTTATTATATTCATTTTTTCTTCCTACCATAGCTACAATCTTCGTGGTCCCTACATCAAGACCTATAGCTATATCTTGATATTCCATAGACTTATCTTTTTTTTGCGACTACTTGGTCTTTATATTGTAAATCAATATTTTTATATTGATCAATATCTATTTTATTTAGGTATTGCTTATAAAATGCTTTTAATTTATTCAATTTATTTTTAAAATCCTTAATGTTTCCTAATATAATATTATGATTTCCTACTTTAGGAATTAATATAAACTCATTGATGTTATTTTTTTTAATACTAATAATTTGATTTCTAAGTAACTCATCAGTTAATATGAATTTAATTAAATTAGCTAAACATTTTTTTTCTTCTTTAGAAAAATATCCTTTTGCTAGAATCACATTTAATGAATAAAAAGGAGAAAGTTCTAAATCTTCAGCATCTTTAGTTAGATAATATTCTTTATTTCCATTTTTTATTCTTAATATGGGTTCTTTTTGTAATACTTCAATATTTAGTGTTCCATCTACACTAAGAAAAACCTCAGATTTTTTTATAAAATGGTAATTATTTAATTTTTTTTCCATTTTCAATATACATAATTGACCAATTTTTTTTTCAATTTTTTCTGTTTTATGGAATAAAATATTTTTAATAGTTCCTTCATTTACAAAATGATACTTTGATATAGGATCAATAATAATATTAAATTTAGTTAAAGGTCTGTTTTCATGTATTTTTTTAGAGAAAAAAAGAAGCAATGTCATGGACGCGATATATAATATCAAAACAAATATGAAAAATATTGTATTTTTTTTCATTTATCCATATCTTTTATGCATAAATTCTTTTATGGGAAAAATTAAAGTATCTATATTTCCAGCTCCTATTGTAAGAATAATATCAAAATTTTTTTTTCCAATTTTTTCTAAAACTTTTGAAATAGAAGAAACTTCTTTATGTTCATAACTTATTTTTACTTTTTCTAATATCCTTTCGGAATTTACTCCGTAAATAGGAAATTCTCTAGCAGGATAAATATCTAATAAAATTAAAATATCAAGTTTTCCTAAACTTTCTGCAAAATAATCTTCAAAAAATTTAGTTCTACTGAATAAATGAGGCTGAAAAATACCTAATATGACTTTATTGGGAAAAGATTCTCTTATAGTGTCAATTAGAGCATTTATTTCTGTAGGATGATGTGCGTAATCATCTATATATATTTTATTTTTAGATTGATAATGTATGGAGTATCTTCTTTTAATTCCTCGAAATGAGGATAAAGCTTTTCTTATTTTTTTTCTATCAATTTTTAGATAATCAGATATAGCTAATGCAGCTGTTATATTTTTTAAGTTATGTTTTCCTGGTATAGGTAATGGTAATAATTTCCATATTTCTTTAGGAGTATGAAAATCAAAATACCATTTATTTTCTTCTACATGAAGATGATTTGAATAATAAGATTCTTTTTCTGTTATTGAATAATAAATAGCATTTTTTTTTAAAAATATATCTATGTCTTCTTTACATAAAAAGATTTTTTTATATGGTTTCTTTATTTTATTGGAAAAGTTTATATAAGCTTTTTTTAAATCTTCTTTTTTTGGATAAATATCTATATGATCCTGATCTAAGGATGTTATACATGCTATATTAGGATATAGATATAAGAAGGAATGATCAAATTCATCTGCTTCTACTAAAAAGAATTTTTTTCCATTCAATATAATATTAGAATTGTAATTTTCAGAAATACCTCCTAAAAATGCAGTAAAACTTACTCCGGAGACATATAATATATGACATAATAATATAGAAGTAGTTGTTTTTCCATGTGTTCCTCCTATAGCAATGCACGTTTCATTTTCTGTAATTATAGCTAGTGTTTGTGATCTTTTTTTTATATTTTTTGCATGTTTTTTTAAAAAAGTCCATTGTTTATGATTGCTAGGAATAGCTGGAGTATATATGATTAAACATTTATTAGATGTTACCCATTCTGGTAATATTTCTATGCAATCATAATAATTTATTAATATCCCTTCTTTTTCTAATTCTTTTGTTAAAAAAGTTCTATTCTTATCGTGTCCATGAACAATTTTACCTGTTTTATGGAAATATCTAGCTAGAGAACTCATTCCTATCCCTCCTATTCCTATAAAATAAAAATATTTAATGTAATTGAAATTCATTCATAAAATAATTTGTAATATTTCATTGACAATATCATTTGTTGCTTTAGGTTTTCCTAACTGAAAAATATTTTTACTCATTTTTTCTTTCATGATAGTATCATGGATTAATTGAATAGTTGAATCTACTAATTTATTTTCTACTTCTTCATCTTTTATAATCAATGCAGCTTCATGATCATATAGTATTTTAGCATTTTTATTTTGATGATCATCTGAAGACCAAGGAAAAGGGATTAATATATAGGGTTTTCCTATTATACATGTTTCAGCTATTGTTAAAGCTCCTGCTCTAGATACAATAATGTCTGCAGCTGCATAACATATTTGTATATTTTCAATATATTCCATTAAAATAAAATTAGAATGACGAGATGTCTTGTTTTTTTTTATTCTGTGAATGTCTAATTTTCCTACTTGCCAAATAAGTTGGATATTAAATTTTATCAGTTTATCCAAACCTTTTATCCAAGCATTATTAATCCTGTTGGATCCTTGGCTTCCTCCCATAGATAAAATTATAGGTTTTTTTATCTTCAATCCAAGATGAATACAAGCTTCTTTTTTACTCGGTAATTGAAGTATTTCTGATCTAATAGGATTTCCTGTAAGAATAGTTTTTTCTTTTGGAAAATAATTTTTTGCTTGTTCATAAGCCACACATATTTTTTTTGCGTAACGAGAAAATATCCTATTGGTTAATCCAGGATAAGAATTTTGTTCTTGAATAAGAATAGGTATTTTATTTATTTTTGCTGCATATAAAGTCGGAAAGCTAACAAAACCTCCTGTTCCAATAACAAGATCTGGGCGAAATTTTTTAATAATATTTTTAGCTAAAAAAAAACTATATATCAATTCTATTAATAAAGAAAATCCATACATAGAAAATATTTTATTTCTTCCTCCAGAAATAGAAAATCCTTCAATAGGATATCCAAATTTTGGAATTTCTTTTATTTCCATATGATTTTTAGATCCAATGAATAAAATATCTATTTTTGGAACTTTTTTTTTTAATTCATCTGCAATAGCTATCCCAGGATATATATGGCCTCCAGTACCTCCACTTCCAATAATTATTCTAGGGGAAATATTATTGTGATAATATTTCATTGTTAGAGTTTTCATATATAATTTCTTTGCTTACACTTAAAATAATACCAAAACTAAAAAAAGTAACCCACATAGAAGTTCCTCCAGCACTAATTAATGGTAAATTTTGTCCTGTAACAGGAAATAAACCTACAGCTATTCCCATATTAATTAGTGCTTGATTTATAATAGGAAAACCTACAGATAAAACCAATAAAGAACAAAAATAATTTTGTATTTTTGTTGCTATAATTATAATTCTAAACAAAATAAGAATGTAAATAAATAACAGTATGATTCCTCCGAAAGATCCGTATTCTTCTATAATAATAGCGTATATGAAATCTGAAGAAGATTGAGGTAAGAATGCTTTTAAAACGCTTTTTCCAGGACCACGACCAAATTTATTTCCTAAAACAATAGCGGTTTTGGATTGTTTTATTTGATAATTTTCTTCAGATCCATGATCCAAAAAATTTTCTATACGACTTTTCCATGTATAAACTCTGTTTACAGGGTTTTTATCTCCCCACGTTATTACAGAATAAATGTATATACTAGCAAAAAAAACTCCTATAGACAATATTCCTATCACACCTATTATTGGATATCCTCCTATAAAAAGTAAGATTAAAACAGAAATAAAAACAATAGCAGCAGTTGATCCATTAGCTGGGAAAATTAGTCCAATAATAAAAAATATTGGAAATAATAAAGTAAAAAATGAGTTTTTTAAACTCATTTTTTTTTTATTATTTTTAGCTAAGGCTAAGTATTTAGCACAATAAATAAAAAGAACTAATCCAGCAATATTGGAAGTTTGGAAAGATATATTAATAATCGGTATATGCAACCAACGAGAAGCATTTACTCCATCTAGTTCTTTTCCTTGACTAATAGTAAATACTAATAAAATTAAGACTATTGGCATAGAAATAATAGACATACGATAAAAGTATTTATAGTCTATAAATTGAGTAAAAAAAAGAATGCAAAATCCAATAAACAAAAAAAGTGCATGTTTTAATAAGTAACTGAATACAGTATTTGTTCCTCCATAAGTAGTAACTAAATTAGTACTTGCTGAGTATACA
Source organism: Blattabacterium cuenoti (assembly GCF_014252055.1). Classification (GTDB taxonomy): domain Bacteria; phylum Bacteroidota; class Bacteroidia; order Flavobacteriales; family Blattabacteriaceae; genus Blattabacterium; species Blattabacterium cuenoti_D. Next base: position 257,897 of record NZ_CP059208.1, on the reverse strand, counting down.
GGTAGAAAAGAAAATATAGCTAATAAAGAAATAAAAGCCCATAAATATTTATCTCCTTTTATATATTTATTAAAAAACATTTATTTTTAATTTTTTATAAGTTTTATAACTTCTTCTTTAAACTTATTACCTTTTTCTTTATAGTTTTTAAATAAATCGTAGCTTGAACAAGCTGGAGAAAGTAGAATATTGTATCCAGGAGAAGATAATGCATATGCCATATGAACTGCTTCTTTAATAGATTCTGTTTCTAAAATAATAGAAGTAAAATTTTTAAAAAAATCTACAATTTTTTTATTGTTTTTTCCTAAGCAAATTATTGCTTTTACTTTCTCTTTTACTAAAGAGATTATCTCTGTATAATTATTTCCTTTATCTTTTCCACCTACAATCCATATTGTAGGATTATTCATGCTTTTTAAAGCATAGAATGCTGAGTGCACATTAGTAGCTTTAGAATCGTTAATAAATCTTACTCCATTTATATTTACAAAATTTTCCATTCTATGTTCTATAGGCTTTAATTTTAGCAAATTATAAATTATAGAGTTCTTATTTATATTTAAAATTTTGGATATAATTAATGATGCTATTATATTATATAAATTATGATCTCCTACAAGGGAGACATTTTTTAAATCATTTAAATTTATAAAAAAAATTTCTTTTTCTTTTTTTAGTATTCGTATTAATATTTTATTTTCATTTATGTAAGCTCCAGTATCTAATTTTTCTCTTATAGAAAAAGGAATACATTTAGATAAAATTGGATATTTTTTAACTCCAAGTCTTACAATTGGATCGTCATAATTATAAATAAAAAAATCTTCCTTTTTTTGAAGGGTAGCTATTTTGAATTTAGAATAAATATAATTTTCGATATTATTATCATATCTATTCAAATGATCTCTTGTAATATTTAATAAAACTGCAATATTTGATCGAAAACTAAAACAGTCGTCTAACTGAAAACTACTTATTTCTAACACATAAATATCCTTTTTTTTTATAGCTTTTCCAGAAAAGCTAGATCCAATATTTCCTGCTATCTCTACATTTAATTTATTATTTTTAAGTATTTGATATACTATAGAACTAGTAGTTGTTTTTCCATTGCTTCCCGTGATTCCTATTATACAGGAATTATTTAGATAATTTTTACCGAATTCAATTTCGGAAATAATAGGAATGTTTAAGGATTGTATTCTCTTTATTAAATAATTTTCTTTAGGAATTCCAGGGCTTTTGATTATTTTGTAAGCATTTTGAATGATGATTTTTTCTGTATGTCCTTTCTCTTCAAAATAGATTTTATTTTTTATTAAAATTTTTTTGTATTTATTTGAAATAATTCCAGAATCCGATAAAAATACTTTTAATCCATTTTTTTTAGCTAGTAAAGCAGCTCCTACCCCACTTTCTCCTCCTCCAAGTATAACTATAAATTCTTTTTTCATTATTATATTAATTAATAAATTAATAAAATCAATACTAATACTGAAAACATTATTTGTATGATAATAAAACGATTGGAAATGGTGTTTTCGTGATATCCAAGTTTTTGAAAATGATGATGTATAGGAGCCATAAGGAAAATTCTTTTTCCTACTCCATATTTTTTTTTATAATACATAAAATATAATACTTGTATTATAACAGAAATATTTTCTATAAAGAAAATACCACATAAAATAGGAAGGATCAATTCTTTTTTATTGATGATAGCTAGTGTAGCTATCACCGCTCCTATCGTTAAGCTTCCAGTATCTCCCATAAATATTTTTGCAGGATAAGTATTGTACCAAATAAAACTAATTAAAGATCCTATAAAAGAAAAAGAAAAAATAATTGTTTCTTTGATATTAGGAATATATATAAAATTAAAATAATTAGAATATATTCTATTGCTAGAAATAATAGATATAATAGATAAAGTAATAAAAATAATCAAAGATACTCCAGCTGTCAATCCATCCATCCCATCTGTAATGTTAGCTCCATTAGATATGAATATCATAGTAAAAATTACAATAGGAATAAAAATAATCCATGTGTATTTTTTGAATCCTTTGTTATACCATTCTAAAATAGATGAATAATCAAATTTTTTTCTAAATTTTCTTTTTAATAGTGGAAAAGTGGTAATATGTTCTTTATTATTATTTTTTTTAATATTATTTATGTCTTGAACATTATCATTGAAATAAATTGTAATTCCAATAAAAAATCCTAATATGATTTGTCCTAATAATTTATTGATTACACTAATTCCTTCTTTATTATATTTTATTTTAATATAATCATCTATAAATCCAATACCTCCCATATAAATAGTTGTGATAATCAATATTATCACATATATATTTTTTAATGAAGAAAATAGAATAGTTGAAACTATCGTAGAAAATATAATTACAATTCCACCCATTGTTGGGGTTCCTTCTTTTTCTTTTTGTCCTAAAATATCTAAATTTCTTATATTTTCTCCTATTATATTTTTTTTATTACGATTCCAATTGATAATCTTTTTATAAAGAATAAAAGCTATACAAAACGATAAAAAAAAAGCTAATAAAGATCTGTTGAATACATGATTTTCACTAAAAAGTGACAAAAACCTCACCATTTTACAAATGATAATATTTTCTTAATATTTCTTTAGCGATTTTCATATCGTCAAAAGGATAATATTTTCCTTTTACTTCTTGAAAAATTTCATGTCCTTTTCCCGCTATCAAAATAATATCTTTTTTTTTTGCAATTTTTATTGCTGTTTCAATAGCTTTTTTTCGGCTAACAAAAGTTAAAATATTTTTTTTTAGATATGATTTAAAATTTTTCATATCAATTAATATTTTTTCTGGATCCTCGTTTCTAGGATTATCAGATGTAAAAATAGATACGTTACATTTTTCATATACTAATTTTCCCATTAAAGAACGTTTTTTTTTATCTCTATCCCCTCCACAACCTATTACACAAATTAATCTATTTTCATTTTTTTTAATTTTTTTAATAGCATTAAATATTGTATTTAATGCATCTGGATTATGAGCATAATCTACAATTATTTTAATTCCAGATTTTGATGAAAATTGTTCAAAACGTCCTTTTATTGGTTTTATACTTTTTATTGTTTCAATAATTTTATTGTTTTGTTTTTCTCCTAATAATAATATAGATGTAGCATAACTTGCTAATATGTTATAGACATTGAATTCTCCGATTAATTTTGTATATGCTTTTTTTCCATTGATCAATAATTTAATTCCATTAATGCTATTTTCCAAAATCTTTATTTTGAAATCTACATCTTTTTTTAATCCATAAAAAAATGTTTTCGCTAAAATATTTTTTATTATATTTTTTGAATTTTTATCATCAGAATTAATTAGTGCGAATGATTCTTTCGATAAACTTTCGAAAAATGACTTTTTAGTAGATAAATAATTATTAAAATTCTTATGATAATCTAAATGATCATGTGTTATATTAGTAAATATCCCACCGATAAATAATAATCCAAAAATCCTTTTCTGATAAATTCCATGTGAACTTACTTCCATAAAAGCATATTCGCATCCTTTTTTAATTGATAAATTTAAATATTTATTAATATCAATAATATTTGGAGTTGTATGGGTTGTAGGATATTTTTTAGATATTATGACTATACCAACAGTGGAAATTAGTATACTTTTTTTACCCATACTATTAAATAATTGATGTAATATGTTTACAACGGAAGTTTTTCCATTTGTACCGGTTACACCTATTAATTTTATTTTTTTTGTAGGATGATCATAAAAATTAGAAGATATAATACCTAAAGCAATCATGGAATCTGTAACGGAAACATAGGTTACATTTTCATATCTGTTATTAACAGGAATTACCTCGCAAAGGATTGTGTTAGCTCCTTTTTCTATAGCATCCACGATAAATTTATGTCCATCTGTATTTTCTCCATTTTTTGCAACAAAAATCATATTTTTATTTACTTCTTTAGAAGATATAGCAATTCCTTCAATAAATACAGTATCTATTCCTATTATCTTAAGTATAGATACTTTTTTTAAAACATCTCTTAACATTTTTTTCATTCTGCTAATTTCAAATATATAATTTGATTTTTCTTCAATTTTTTACCAGGGTAGGGAGATTGTTCGATTACTTTTCCAATTCCTGTATACATTATGTTAAACCCCATATTTTCTAATAATGGAATGATTTCTTTTCCAGGAATAGAAATTATATTAGGCATAATTAATTTATTATTATTAAAGATGTTTTTAGATTTTGATTCTATGATTTTACTTAATAAATTTTCTTTATTATTTTTTATTTTTATATATAACTTTTTCTTAGCTATTCTTGGATAAATAGATCTAGCTATCTTATCAAAAACTGGAACCGCTACTTCAATTCCATAGTATCCTATCTTTGGTTTGGAGATGACCACAATACAAGAATATTTTGGATTATCTGCAGGAAAATATCCAACAAAAGAACTGTTATAAGATAAAGGTTTACCTTTAACCCAATACTCTAATTGAGTAGTACCTGTTTTTCCTGCATATGGATAATCTGGATTATAATATTTTTTGGCTGTTCCATTTTTAACAACTCCTTTTAACATATTTTGAATTTTTGTTAAAGAAGATTCTCTAGCTATAGAAGGAATTATAACGATAGGTTTTGTATTTTTACGAATGCTTTTTTCTTTATATTTTATTTCCTTAATAAATACAGGTTTAATCATTTTTCCGTTATTTGCTATTGCATTATAAAACGTTAGAATTTGTAAAGGAGTTAATTTAATATTATATCCAAAAGTCATCCACGGCAATGTAATACTACTCCAATTTGGATCTCCAGGGTTTGGTATAAATGGGACCCCTTCTCCTGGGATATCTATTCCTATTTTTTTATCTAATTTCCAATCATATAGATGTTTTATAAATTTTTTTGGATTTTCCTTATAATTATCATAAATGATTTTTGCAATACCAACATTAGAAGAATGTTCTAAAATTTGTTTAGGATTCATTTCTATATATCCATTATAATGACTATCCTTTATTTTTCTCCCTTTTAATTTCATTACTCCACCTTTCATATTTACAATCATATCTATATCTATTTTTTTATCTTCAATAGCTGCTAGAATTGCCATAGTTTTAAAAGTAGATCCTGGTTCATTCCCCTCCCATACAGCAAAATTTCTTAAATCTTCATAAGTATTTTTTTTAGTTTTCTCAAGATTAATAATAGCAGGAATTTCTCCATTATTTACATCCATAATAATTACACATCCATGATCTGCTTGAGATATAGTTAATTCTTGTAATAATGCATGATAAGCAATGTCTTGTAGATAAATATCTATAGTAGAATAAACATCTTTTCCATCTTCTGGATCAATTTTATTTTCTGATTTTAATGGTTTCCATACTTTAGAACTGATTCTCTGTTCTAATCTTTTTCCATCTTTACCTTTTAAATATTTGCTAAAAGCTCCTTCTAATCCAGCTTTTCCTCTATGATCATCGTATCCTAAAGTTCTTTTTCCAATACTTTCCAATGTATGAATTCTACATGATTTTTTTTCTACAATAAAACCACCCCGTATTTGTCCTTTATTAAAAATGGGAAAATTTCGTAAAATTTTATAATGCGGATAATCTAAATTTTTAGCTAATAAAAAATATCTATTTCCCTTTATTTTTTCTTCATAAAATTTTTTATAAAATATAATTTTTGGTTTTTTAAATAAAAATTCCAATGAATTACATAAAGAAACAATATTTTCTTGAAATAATTTATTAGATATTGATTTGAAATCGATATGAATATCATATTTTATAACAGACATAGCCAAAATACTACTATCTGATGCATAAATATTACCACGTTTAGCTTTAATAACATTTGTTCTTATTGCTTTTTCTATAACTGATTTTTTATATCCTTCTGAATAATTTTGAATATACAATAAATTAAAAATAATCAAAGCTGCAATAAACATGAAAATAAAACTAATTAAGTAAGACTTATATAACAAAGTATATCTATCTTTTTTCTCTTGTTTCATTTTTGTCTACTTAACTATTGTTTTTCATTTAAAACCAATTCATATGGAGGTGATTCTAAATATTTTAATTCATTTACTAATTTTTTTTTTATAAACGAAGACAATTGCATTTGCATACATTTACTATGTAAATCTACATATTCAGATTTCAATTCCTTTATTTCTTCACTAATTTTAGTTATTTTTCTAATTTTTCTATCCATCATATGAGAACTAGTAATACTAATTAAAGATAGTATAGTAAGAAATACAATAAAATTCCAATTGCGATAAGCATCTTCTTTTACTAAAAATTTTCCTTTTAAAAGATCTTTAATAATTTTTATAAATATCATTTTATTTTTTTTCATTTTTTTATCACTTAAATTTTTTCTGCTATTCTTAATCTAGCACTTCTTGATCTTGGATTATTTATGATTTCTTGAAAACTTGGTTTTATAACTTTTTTATGTATCATTCTAAATGGAAGAGGTTTAAATATTTTTTCTTTTAAAATTCCTTTCTTAAAAAAATATTTAGTAATTCGATCTTCTATAGAGTGATATGAAATCACAGCTATTCTACCTTTTGGTAAAAGAATTTTAGAAGATTGAACTAAAAAATATTTTAGTGCATTGATCTCATCATTAACTTCTATTCGTATAGACTGAAAAAGTCTAGATAAAAATTTTTTTCGTTTTTTAAAAGTACCTTTTATAAAAAAAAGATTAACTAAATCTGAAGAAAATAGTATATTATTTTTTGAACGAGCTTCTATTATTTTAGAAGAAATTTTTTTTGCATTTTTAAATTCTCCGTATTCCTTAAATATAAAAAATAGTTTTTCTTTTGAAGATTCATTAATAACATTTTTAGCTGAATAAGTAGACTCTTTATTCATTCTCATATCCAAAATGCAATTGGATTGATTAGAAAAACCTCTTTCAATATTATCTAATTGATAAGAAGACATTCCTAAGTCTACTAATATTCCTGATACTTTTCTAATATTTTTTTTATTTAAAATATTTAGTATTTTAATAAAACTACTGTGAAATAAGTGTAATCTTTTATCTTTAATGCAATTCATATTTACGGATTCCTTATCCTGATCTAAGGATATAAGTTTACCTCTTTCATTTAAGGAATTTAAAATAGCATAAGAATGGCCACCTCCTCCAAATGTTGCGTCTATATAAATTCCATTTTTATCTGTGATCAAGTTTTCTATACTTTCTTTTGTAAGAACTGGTTTATGATGGTAATTTTTATTCATTTTTATCTATAATGAAAAATTATTAATTATAATGTTACATACATTATATAAGTTTTAAAAACTTTTTGAAATGGAATTTAATTTAATAAAAACAGATAATTATTCTAAAGCTAGAATAGGCATTATAAAGACAGATCATGGAAAAATAAATACTCCAGCTTTCATGCCAGTAGCATCAAAAGGATATGTTAAATCTGTATCTATAGCTGAACTATACAAAATGTCAAATATAATACTTAGTAATACTTATCATTTATATCTTCAACCAGGAATAGATATATTATACGAAGCAGGAGGTATTCATTCTTTCATTAACTGGAAAAAATCTATTTTAACAGATAGTGGTGGGTTTCAAATTTTTTCTATGAGAAACTTAAATAAAATAACTGAAGATGGTGTAATTTTTAAATCCATTATAAATGGATCTTATCATTTTTTATCTCCAGAAAAATCTATGGAAATTCAACGTTTTATAGGAGGAGACATAATAATGGCTTTTGACGATTGTCCTCCTTTCCCTTGTAGTTATAATATGGCTATAAAATCTTTGAAAAAAACCCATTTATGGTTAGAAAGATGTTATTCTTATCTAAAAAAAAATCCGGAAAAATATAACTATAAACAAAGTTTTTTTCCTATTTCACAAGGTAGTATTTATCCAGATTTGAGAAAATATTCTGTAGAAAAAATTACTTCATTAGAAGTTGATGGATATGCTATAGGAGGATTAAGTTTAGGAGAAAAAAAAGAAAAAACTTATGATATCACTAATTTGGTAACGGATTTTTTACCTAAGAATAAACCTAGGTATTTAATGGGGGTAGGAACACCTGTAGATATTCTTGAAGGAATATCTACAGGTGTAGATATATTTGATTGTGTAATACCTACAAGAAATGGACGTCATGGAATGTTATTCACATGGAATGGGATTATTAATATAAAAAATAACAAATGGAAAAAAGATTTTTCATGTTTAGATGAATTTGGAAATTCTTATATAGATCATTTATATAGTAAATCTTATGTGAGACATCTTTTTCTTTCTAAGGATAATTTAGCTAAAGAAATAGCTTCTATTCATAATCTTTCTTTTTATTCTAATTTACTGAAACAAGCAAGATTTCATATTATGAACAATAATTTTTTATCTTGGAAAAGATCGATTGTCCCATTATTAAGCCAACGATTGTAATATTATTATATATAGATGAAAATTATTGACCGTTATATTTTTCGTAGTTTGATCAAAACTTTTATATTCATAACTATCTCTCTTCAGTTATTATCTATAGTTATAGATCTTTCTCAAAGAATGCATCGTCTAGAAAGTAATCATGGATCAATAAAAGATGCTTTGATTTATTACTATCCATTTTGGTCGGTATGGTTAGCTAATACTTTCAGCCCTATATCTGTTTTTTTATCTGTTATATTTTTCACATCTAAATTAACAAAAAACTCAGAAATAACTGCACTTTTAGCAAGTGGTATTAGTTTTCAAAGAATAACTTTTCCATATTTACTATCAGCTACTATCATAAGCATGACTTCTATAATGATCAATTATTATATTCTTCCAATAGCTAATAAAAATAAAAATAAATTTCATTATCAATATTTGTTAAGTTCAAACTATAAAAAAAAATACGAAAATGATCAAAATGTAAGTGCTCAAATTTCAAGTAAAGAATATATTTTTATCAGAAATTTTTCAAGAGAAAAAAATATAGGAAAATATTTTGTATATCAAAAATTTATTGGAAATAAATTAATATATATTTTAAAATCTAAAAATATTTACTGGAATAAAAAAAGTAAAGTATATGTTTTACATGATTATATAGAAACTACAATTCATAAGAATAATGATTTTTTTGTAAAAGGATTTTATAAAGTTATAAAATTGTCTCTCACTCCTGAAGAGTTTTTACCAGAAGAATATATAGCAGAAAATATGAATATTTCTGAACTGAAAAAATTCATAGATATAGAAAAGAGAAGAGGAAACAAGGATATAAATATTTATTTAAATGAATTTTATCAAAGAACAAGTCTTCCTCTTTCGACTTTTATATTTACTATCTTAGGATTATCTCTTTCCCTAAAAAAAGGAGAAATAGGGGGAAACATTATTATTGGAATTATATTATCTTTCATTTATATATTCTTCATAGAACTTACAAAAGTGTATTCTATAAAAAATTATATTCCCCCTTATTTATCTGTCTGTATTCCAAACATATTTTTTGGAATAATAACAACTTATTATTATATAAAAATAACTAAGTAATTTTATTTAGTCCATTTCAAATCCAGCTATATATACTTGTCCATTTTGCTTAATAGATTTTATGGTAACATCTCCTGAATATTTTTTTAAAACTCTATCAACATCACTAGGTTTTTTCATTTTTTTTCCATTAATAGATAAAATAATATCTCCTTCTTCCATTCCTATAGAACTAAGACGCCCCTCTTTAATTTCTTTTATGAGAATACCGTAATCTATATCAAAATCATTTTTATAATCTTTGCTAATAGATTCAAAAGTTGCTCCTAACAATTCAGATGGACTAATTTCTTCTTTAGTTCTTATTTTAATTCTACCTAGTAGATCTTTTAAAATAACGTTAAAAGTTTTCTTTTTCCCATCTCTAACAATGTTTATTGTTATTTTATCTCCTGGATGTTTTGTCCCAACAATAAAAGAAAGATCTGCAACATTTTGTATTGGGTGCCCATCTATATTTTTTATTATATCTCTTTTTTTAATACCAGCGTCATATGCCCCGCTTTTATTAAATACTTCTATTATTAAGAACCCTTGTTGCGGTTTTATGTTTTGATTTGTTTCTTTATTATAATATTTTAGATATTCTACTTTTGATAGATCTATTCCTTTAATTCCCAAATAAGCACGTTGTACGGAACCATATTTCTTTATATCTTTTATAACCTTTGCTACTAAGTTAGAAGGAGCAGCAAAACTATATCCTATAAAATTTCCTGAGGAAGAAGAAATAGCTGTATTTATTCCAATTAATTCACCATTTGTATTTACCAAAGCTCCTCCACTATTTCCAGGATTTACAGCTGCATCTGTTTGAAAAAATGATTCTATTGCTGATGGAGCTTCTCCTTTTAATATTCCTAAATTTCTATTTTTAGCACTTATTATTCCTGCTGTTACAGTTGAATTTAAATCAAAGGGATTTCCTATTGCTAAAACCCATTCTCCTACTTGTACCTTATTGGAATCAGAAAAATATATAAAAGGTAAATTATTCTCATTTATTTTCAATAATGCTATATCTGTACTTGGATCTGTTCCTATTAACTTAGCTCTATAAGTTCTTTGATCATTAAGAGTTATTTCAATTTTTTCTGCATCTTTTACCACATGATTATTAGTTACAACATATCCATCTGGAGATATAATAACTCCGGATCCATGAAGTCCAGGAACATCATTTTTTTGAGGTTTTTTTTCTTTTCCTCCAAAATCATCAGGATACCCAAAAAAGAAATCAAATGGATCAAACTGATTATTATTATAATTTTTAGAATAATTTTTTACATTTACTACTGCATGTATTGTTTTATCTACTACCCTAGTAAAATCAGGAAGACCTGCAGAACTAACCAGTGATGAATTTCCTAGATAATCCGTTTTTTTTGAATTTGAAGATAAAGAATTTGTATATGATGGGAAAGGTGTAGATATTCCTTTAGAATATTGTTTATATGCAGCAATGGTTATTATAGAGCTCACCATACTACTAAGTACAATATAAAAAACTATTTTCTTCATATTCATAATTGTAAATTGTAATATTATAATAATGCAGTGTTCTTAAATTCTTAAAACAAGAACAAGATATAAAAAAAAATATTAAAAACTGTAAATAATAATCTAGTAAAAATTAAAAATATAATATTAAATTCGTTATTATGAAATTGAATTTTTTTAAATATCACGGAACAGGTAATGATTTTATTATGTTAGATTTAAGAAAAAAAAATATTGTGGAAAATACTTCCTTGTTCAGAAAATTATGTGATAGAAATTTTGGAATTGGAGCAGATGGAATTATTTCAATTCAAAATGATGAAATTAGTGATTTTTATATGAAATATTACAACTCAGATGGTAAAAAAAGTTCCATGTGTGGAAATGGAGGGAGATGTGTTATTTCTTTTTCTAAAGAATTAGGAATAATAAAAGATAAAAAAACTTATTTTAGAGCAGAAGATGGATATCATTATGGATTTATTAAAGATAATTTAGTTTCTGTAAAACTTATAAATCTAAAAAAAACTGAAATAATAATTCATCTTAAACAACATATATTTCTTAACACTGGATCTCCCCATTACGTATTATTCGTAAAAGATGATATTCAGAAAATAGATGTTTATAGGGAAGGAAGAAGAATTAGATTAAATAATCCATATATTGTTAATGAAGGAGTAAATGTTAATTTTGTAAAAATATTAGAAAAAAATATTTTATTTGTTAGAACTTATGAAAGAGGAGTAGAAAAAGAGACTTTATCCTGTGGAACAGGTGTAACTGCTGCTGTAATTGCTGCATATGAAACAAATAGATTACCTTATAATGATGAAAATAAAGTAAAAGTGAAAACTTCAGGTGGAAATTTATTCGTTTCATTAAAAAAAACAGAAAAAGGATATGAAGATATTTATTTAAATGGACCTACGGAATTTGTATTTAAAGGAAGTATTTTGATTTAAAAATTAAAAAAATAAATCATGAAAAATAATTATTGCATTAATAATGATTCAATTAAATTTTTAAAAAAATATCTTGATGGCGTTTCCCCAAGTGGGGAAGAAACAGAAGGACAAAAAATATGGATAAACCATATGAAGAATTATGTTGATAAAATATATACAGATTTATATGGTACCGCAGTAGGCGTTATAAATCCTAAATCTCCGCATAAGTTAATTATAGAAGCACATGCTGATGAAATATCTTGGTATGTTAACTATATTACAGAAAATGGAATTATTTACGTATCTCGTAATGGAGGGTCAGATCATCAAATTGCAACATCTAAAAAGGTTATTATTCATACAAAAAAGGGGCCAGTATATGGAGTATTTGGTTGGCCTGCTATTCATACAAGAAAACCTTCAGATGAAAAATATCCTAGTGTAGGCAACATATTTGTAGATATTGGAGCATCTACTAAAAATGAAGTTATTAATTTAGGAGTTCATGTAGGATGTATGATAACATATCCTGATAAATTTTTTATTATGAATAATAACTATTTTGTATCTAGAGCTTTAGATAATAAGATAGGTGGATTTATTATAGCTGAAGTAACAAAAATGTTAGTGGAAAATGGGATTAATTTACAATATGGATTGTATATTGTAAATTCTGTTCAAGAAGAAATAGGATTAAAAGGTGCAAAAGTTATTTCTAAAGCTATAAATCCAAAGATTGCTATTGTTACAGATGTAACTCATGATACATCAAGTCCTATGGTTGATAAAAAGATACAAGGAGATATCAAGTGTGGATTAGGGCCTGTTATTGGATATGCACCTTCTATCCATAAGGATCTTAGAGAAATCATTATTGATACTGCTGAGTATAGAAATATTTGTTTTCAACGATTAGTATCATCTAGATATACAGGAACTGACACAGATGCTTTTGCTTATTCCAACAAAGGAGTATGTTCTGCATTAATTTCTATACCTCTACGGTATATGCATACCACAGTGGAAATAGTCCATAAAAATGATGTAGAAAAAACAGTATCATTAATATTTGAAACCTTACAAGAGATTAATAAAAAACATAATTTATTTTTTACCGTTAACGGTTAACGATTGAATCTAAAATGAATAATATCTCCATCTTGTATTAAATAATTTTTTCCTGCTAGAAGTATTTTTCCTGCTTTTTTAGCTTTATCTTCTGAACCATATTTGATAAAATCGTTATAATGAATAACTTCTGCCCGAATAAATCCTTTTTTTAAGTCTGTGTGAATTACAGATGAAGCTTCATATGCTGTATATTTTCTAGGAATTTGCCAAGAACGTATTTCTTTATCTCCTACTGTAAAAAAACTATGTAAATCTAATAATTTAAATGTTTCTTTAAGTACTTTGTCTATTCCTGTATTTTTCCAATTATTTTTTTCTTTTTCTAATTTTCTTTTTAAGCATAAAATTACTAAAATAGAATTTTCTTCTTTTATTACTTTTTCTATATTTTTTATATGATAATAAATTTCTTTATTATTATCATCATCATTTATATTACATACATATAAAACAGGTTTAACAGTAAGTAGTTGTAATTCTCTTATGTAATTCCTTTCTTTTTCTTCTTTAAAAGGAAACGTTCTAATGTTTTTTCCTTTTTTTAGAAAAGAGATAATATTTTTTAATGTATTTAAAATAGGTTCTTCATTTTTATCTCTCTTTTTATTTATTCTTTCTATTTTTTTTTCTATCGATTCTAAATCTTTTAATTGTAATTCTGTATCAATAATTTCTTTATCTCTAATAGGATTTACAGAACCTTCTACATGAAGAATACTTTCATCTTGAAAACAACGAATCATATGAATGATTGCATTTGTTTCTCGTATATGTGATAAAAATTTATTTCCTAATCCTTCTCCTTTATGAGATCCTCTAATTAATCCAGCTATATCTACTATTTTTAATTCTGATGGTACGATTTTTTTTGTATGTACTATTTTTTTTAATTCATATAATCTATGATCTGGAACTTTTGTAATTCCGTGATTAGGTTCTATAGTACAAAAAGGAAAGTTTTCTGATAAAACTTTAGAATTAGAAATAATATTAAAAAACGTAGATTTTCCTGAATTTGGTAGTCCAATAATTCCACATTTCATTTTTAATGAATTTTATTATTTTTATTTATTTATGTGAAATATAAAAAAACATTTAATACGAAAAAAAATTCTTTTTTTAATTTTTTATGGATCAACAGCAAAAAAAAATTCCATTTTGGAAACATATTGAAGAGTTAAGAAAACATGTAATTCATTGTTTATTTGCGATTCTTATTTCAATGGTTTTTCTAATGAAAAATAAAGAAATTATATTTGATAATATCATTTTTGGTCCAGCAAAAAAGGATTTTATTACTTATCGTTTTTTTAAAAGTTTAACCAATTCTTTTTTTGGGAAAGATGATCACATTTATTTTAATAATTTAGAAATACAAAATAGAAAAATATTTGGTCAATTCAATATATATGTATCTACTTGTTTTATAGGTGGAATTATTTTATCATTTCCGTATATAATATATGAATTATGGTTATTTATAAAACCTGCTCTTTATCATGAAGAAAAGAAATATTCTGTATTGATTCTTATAATAGCAATGTTTCTATTTATATCAGGAGTTCTTTTTGGTTATTTTTTATTATTTCCATTTTTAATTCATTTTGGATATTCTTTTAGAATTAGTGATTTTCCGAAAAATATATTTGATTTATCTGATTATATATCTTTAATTACACATTCATCACTATCTATGGGGATTATTTTTTTGTTTCCTTTTTTTATATATTTTTTAACTAGAATGGATTTAATTACTTATTCTTTTTTGAAAAAATATAGAAAACATGCATTTTTGATAATATTGATTATAGCATCCGCTATAACTCCCGGAGATATATTGAGTACAATAGTAGTTTTTATTCCATTATTATTTCTTTATCAATGTGGTGTATTTATATCATTCTATGCAAAATCTTCTTATTCTTCTGTTTCTAAAAAAAATAAAACCTCGTAAAACGAGGTTTTATAATAATTTTATTTTTCAATAGATAATTATCATATTATAAGGATATTTTTTTGTTATCTACTGATGATGTTAATGATGATAGATTATCTATTTTTTTCTCATTTTTTTTACCGAAACTAAATATAAGACCTACATTATGTTTCCAGAAATTTAAATAATCTCTAGATTGCCTAGCAATTACTTGATTATAAGTACTTTGCGCGTTTACTCCAAAATTAGGAACTAACCATAAATTTAGCCCAATTCCTCCATCTAAAATAAAAAAAGTTTTTTTATTCGTTTTAAAATATTTTGTATCTGATATTATTAATTTTTTTCCTTTATAATTATTAAACTTATGGATTCCTATTCCTAATTTTAAATAAGGATCAATTTTTTTTGAAATTAAATGAAAATTTATTCCATTTCCGAATTTAAAGAAAAATCCATCATCTAATCTCCATTTATTATTTTTTACCATTCCTAATGAAGCATCAGCGTATAATCCTATATATTTAAAATTATGTTCTATTTCAATGCTAGAAATAACAGGATCAAAACTATTATGATTCTTAGAAAAAAAATTCTTAAAAGGAGACTGTATAGGGAAATAATTAATATCATTAGCTCCTATTTTAAAAAGCCATTTTCTATCAGAATCTTGAGAAAAAACAAATGAAGAAAAAGCAAATAAGGTGATAATAAAAAAATTGACGTTTTTCATAAAGATATAAATTTCTTAATAATATAATTTTGAACAAATATAATATTTGATTTTAAAATTTTTAAATTTTAAAATATTTTTCTCTATTTTCTGATCTAAGAAGATCTTTTTTTCTTAAAGATTCTCGTTTATCATATATCTTTTTTCCTTTTGCTAATGCTATTTTCATTTTTACATATCCTTTCTTATTAAAAAATAATTCTATAGGAATAATTGTTATACCTGGATTGTATAATTTTTTTTCTATTTTTATTAATTCCTTTTTATTTAATAATAATTTTCTTTCCCTTTTACTAGAATGATTACAAGATGTTCCAAATTTATATTCAGATACATACATGTTGATTGAATATAATTCTCCGTTTTTTAGTTGACAAAAACTTTCGTTTATGCTAACTTTATTTTCCCTTATAGATTTTACTTCTGTTCCAAGTAATTGTATTCCAGCTACGTATTCTTCTAATAGAGAATATTGAAACTTAGCTTTCCTATTTATAATAATACTCATAATTAATTGTTATTTTTGTGTTGTTATCTATTATGAATAAATAGACTAAAACAAAAATAGAAAATAAAAGAACTAAAATGAATGTACGTTATTTAAAGGATTTATGTTTTCAAGTTCGAAGGGATATATTACGTATGGTAAATCATGCGAAATCAGGACATCCAGGGGGATCTTTAGGATGTACAGAGTATTTTGTTGCTTTATATCAGGAAGTCATGCGTTATAATACAAAAAAATTTACAATGGAAGGAAAAGGAGAGGATTTATTTTTTTTATCTAATGGTCATATATCTCCTGTTTATTATAGTGTATTATCTCGTTCTGGATTTTTTTCTATAAAAGAATTATCAACTTTTAGAAAGTTAAATTCTCGTTTACAAGGACATCCTTCTGTACATAGAAAATTACCTGGAATTAGAGTTTCTTCCGGATCCTTAGGGCAAGGAATGTCTGTATCGATAGGAGCTGCTTTATCAAAAAAATTAAGTAAAGAGTTTGATTCTATTATATATAGTTTACATGGAGATGGGGAATTAAACGAAGGGCAAATTTGGGAAGCTGCTTTATATGCGGGAGCTAGAAAGCTAGATAATTACATAGCTACTGTAGATTATAATGGACTACAAATAGATGGAGCAACTAATGATGTATTACCTCTTGGAGATTTGAAAAAAAAATTTCAATCGTTTGATTGGAATGTTCTAGAAGAATTTAATGGGAATGATCTTGAAAAAGTTATTAATATTCTAAAAAAAGCAAAAAATGAAATAGGAAAAGGAAACCCAATTTTAATTTTGTTACATACTACAATGGGATATGGTGTAGATTTTATGTCAGGAAAACATATTTGGCATGGTAAATCTCCAAATAAAGAGGAATTAGACATAGCTTTATCTCAACTTCCTGAAAGGTTAGGTGATTATCCATTATCTTAAAAATAAGAAAGAGTAAGCAAAGAAATATAATATGGAACAATATAAAAAATATGGAAGTCAAGAGTTGAAAGAAACTAGGGCAGGCTTTGGAGATGCCTTAACGTTCCTTGGAAAGAAAAATAGTAAAGTAGTAGTATTATGCGCAGATCTTACTAGTTCTTTATTTATGAAAGAATTTTCTAAAATTTTTTCTGAAAGATTTTTTCAAATAGGAATAGCAGAAGCTAATATGATGGGAATAGCAGCTGGTATAAGTATTGGAGGATATATTCCATTTGCAGGAACATTTGCTAATTTTGCTACATCTCGTGTGTATGATCAAATACGTCAATCTATTTGTTATTCTCATAAAAATGTAAAAATATGTGCATCTCATTCAGGTTTAACTCTTGGAGAGGATGGGGCTACACATCAATGTTTAGAAGATATTGGAATGATGAAAATGTTACCGGGAATGACTGTAATTAATACTTGTGATTACAATCAAACTTATGCGGCAACTTTAAGTATATGCGATCATGTTGGTCCAGTATATCTTCGTTTTGGACGTCCTGCTGTAGCTAATTTTACAGATAAAAACCAAAAATTTGAAATAGGAAAAGGAGTTCGTTTAATCAAAGGAAAAGATATTACCATTATTAGTACAGGACATTTAGTATGGGAATCTTTAGAAGCTTCCAAAGAATTATATGAGCAATATGGAATTGAATGTGAAGTAATCAATATTCATACAATTAAACCATTAGATAATGATATTATTTTAAATTCTGTTAAAAAAACAAAATGTGTTCTTACAGCAGAAGAACATAATTATTGGGGTGGATTAGGAGAAAGTGTTGCTAGAATTATTGCTACAAAAATAGGATCTATTCCTCAAAGTTTCGTAGCAGTGAATGATACTTTTGGAGAAAGTGGAAAACCTATGGAACTTCTAAAAAAATATAATGTTGATCGTTATTCTATTATAAATAATGTTAAATATATAATTAAAAAGAAATTAAAATAAAATTTTGGAAATAAAAAATATACAAAAATTAGTTCATAATTGGATTATGAATCATGGAATACGATACTTTGATATATTAACTAATACAATACTTTTATCTGAAGAAGTAGGAGAGGTTTCTAGAATTATTGCTAGAAATTATGGAGAACAATCTAATAAAAAAAACTGTAATAATAATGATGATCTTGGAGAGGAATTATCAGATGTTTTATTTGTTTTAATATGTTTAGCTAATCAAACTGGGATTGATCTAGAAAAATCTTTCAATAAAAAATTGAGAGAAAAAAAAATGAGAGACCATAGTAGACATCATGAAAATGAAAAATTAAAATAGAATATGTCTTACGTAAAAATTAAGAAAAAAAATAATAGATCTTTATATGGATCCGTATCTATAAATGGATCTAAAAGCATATCTAATCGTCTTTTAATTTTAAAAGCTATTTATAAAGATGAAATTGATATTGTAAATCTTTCTAATTGTGAAGATACAGAAATATTGAAAAGTAGTTTAACTAGTTATTCGAATATATTAGATATTCATCATGCTGGAACAGCTATGCGTTTTTTAACTTCTTATTTATCTATACAAAAAGAAAGAGAAGTGATCCTAACAGGATCTAAAAGAATGAAAGAAAGACCAATTCTTGTATTAGTTGATGCTTTGAGAAAACTAGGAGCTGAAATAAATTTTTTAGAAAAAGAAGGATATCCACCGATAAAAATTTTAGGAAAAGAAATAACTGGGGGAGAAATAAATATCAATGCACAAGTTAGTAGTCAATATATTAGTTCTTTAATGTTAGTAGCTAGTAAATTTAAAAATGGACTTAAAATTTTTATGCAAGATAACGTTACATCTTTTCCATATATAAAAATGACTTTTGATCTGCTAATACTCTCAGGTATAAAAGTTTTATGGAATAATAAAAAAGTTATTCATATTTTTCCAGGAAAAAAGAAACAAAAAAAATGTTTTTATATAGAATCAGATTGGAGTTCTGCTTCTTATTATTATTCTATGTCTGCTATTGCAAAAGAAAGTAAGATCATTTTATCTTCATATGATAATAATAGTTTACAGGGAGACAAAGAAGTCTCATATATATATGAAAAGTATTTTGGAATTTCTACTTTGTTTAAAGAAAATAAAATAATCATTTTTAAAAAAATAAATTTTAGTTTACCAAAATTTTTTGAATTAAACTTGAATAAAACACCGGATATTGCACAAACTATTACTGTTACTAGTGCTGCTCTTGGAATAAAATGTTTTTTAAAAGGGTTAGAAACATTAAAAATAAAAGAAACAGATAGATTAATAGCATTGAAAAAAGAATTACATAAAATAGGGGTTAAGACGAATATAACAAATTATTCTATAGAAATAACAGATTTTTTACAAGAAAAAAATCATTGTATTTTTTTCAATACTTATCAAGATCATAGAATGGCTATGTCTTTTGCTCCATTAGGATTACAGTATTCCATTTGTATAGAGGATCCAAATGTTGTAAAAAAATCATATCCTAATTTTTGGATAGATTTAAAATCTATAGGATTTTCTATTGAAAATGATTATTTTTCTAGGTAAAGTATTCTTCTTGCCATAAGATATTTATTGTTCCAGTATTTTTCATACAATTGAGAAATAACTACACCATTTGATGCAGAAGCATGAATAAAGAATATATTTTTGTAGCTTACATTAATAACCATTCCTACATGATTTATTTTCTTATTGGTTATTCCTGTAGAAAAAAATAGTAAATCCCCTATTTTTATCTTTTTTTTTGTAACAAAAAAGCCTTTTTTTGCTTGGTGATGAGAAACACGTGGAAGATTTATTTTATAGAATGAAAATATTTTTTTTATAAAAGCAGAGCAATCTATTCCAGATTTTGTAACTCCTCCGTATTTATATGGAGTATGCATGTAATCTTTTGCTTTTTCTACTAAAAAATATCCTTTGTTTTTACTTTTTTTAAAGTAAATATTTTTTTTTCTAAATAAAAGATTATCAAATACTATTGTATTATTTCTTCCATATGATGGAATATGAAAAAAATGATAATAAAAAATTATAAGTAAAACAATTCTAGAAGAATTTATGATGAAAACAATTTTACTTTTTTTTTTCCATTTGAATAAAATTGATATAGATGATCAAATTTAAGAAATTTACTTGTATTAAATACAAAAAAAATATAATTTGTACATATTACTTTTTAATAGGCCCATTCGTCTATTGGTTAGGACGTCAGGTTTTCATCCTGGAAAGAGGGGTTCGATTCCCCTATGGGCTATGATATTAAATTTATGGCAAATCATTTATCTTCTTTAAAAAGAATTAGACAAAACCAAGTTAAACGTCTTCGCAATAGATATGTATATAAAAGCACGAAAACGGCTATAAAAAAATTTTTAAATAATGATGATAAAAATGAAAAAGATTATTCTAAGGTAATATCTATGATTGATAAATTGGTTAAAAAAAATATTATCCATAAAAATAAATCATCTAGGTTGAAAAATAGGTTAAGTAAAAATTTATTATCCAAATAATTTTTAGATTAATTTACTGAAATGATGGAAATAAATGCTCCAATAGGGGTATTTGATTCTGGTATTGGAGGAATGATTATAGCTAAGGAGATAGCAGAACAAATGCCTAATGAGAGAATTATTTATTTTGGAGATAATAAAAATATGCCATATGGAGAAAAATCTAAAAATTTTATTATAGAAAATTCCATGAAAATAGCATCTTTTCTTTTAGAAAAAAAATGTAAAGCTTTAGTAATTGCATGTAATTCTATTACATCTAATGCTTTATACGAAATAAAAAAAAAATATCATAAAAAATTAATAATATTTAACGTTATTGATCCTATAGTAAAAAATAAATTATTCTTATCATCTAAAAAAATAGGAATAATTGCAACACCTGCTACTATACGTTCAAATTTTTATATAAAAAGAATAAAAAAATATCATCATCATTTAGATATAATTCAAATATCTGCACCTCTACTTGCTCCTATAATAGAAGAAGGAGTTGGAATAATAAAAACGAAAAATATCATAAAAAATTATTTAAATGATTTAAAATCAATAGATACATTATTATTAGCTTGTACTCATTATTTATTCCTTAAAAAGGAAATAGAAAATTTCTATTATGGAAAAGTTCATTTAATTGATATACAAAAAATAGTAGTACAAGAAATAAAAAATAAATTAAAAGAAAAAAAATTATCATGTCTTACTACATCTAGTAAAAAAAAATTAGAGATTTTTTATACGTCTAATTTTCTACCATATTTTTTCCAAAAAAAAGTTCAAACTTTTTTTGGAAAAAATATTGTGTTTAAAAAACATATATTTTTTAATATCTTATGAATTTCTTATTTGTGCATCTATTACAGATAAAGTAGCTAAATTTACTATTTCTTCTATATTAGATTGCATTTGCATAACATGTGCCGGTTTTCGCATTCCTAACATTATAGGACCAATAGTTTGAGTATTTCCTAATCCTCTTATAAATTTATAAGTTAAATTTCCTGATTCCAGATTTGGAAAAATAAAAATATTTGCTCTTTTTTTAACTAGTTTAGAAAAAGGAAATTTACTAGCTAACAAAAATTCATTTAATGCAAAATCTGGTTGCAATTCTCCATCTACTATTAAATTTGGATATTTTTTATGTAGAAAATATACTGTTTTAGAAACCTTAGAAGAAGTTTTAGAATCAGAAGAGAAGTTTTGAAAAGATAACATAGCTATATGTGGTTCAATATCAAACCCTCTAACTACATTAGAGGCCATAATAGCAATTCTAGCTAATTCTTCACTAGTTGGGTCAGGAATTACAGCTGTATCTGCTAAAAATAAAGGTCCTCGTTTCGTTAACAATATCATCATTCCTGCTGTTTTTTGAACTGAATCATCTCTTCCTATGACTTCTAACATTGGACGTAAACTTAAAGAAAAACTTCTAGAATAACCTGTAATAACGGCATCTGCTTCGCCTTGATCTACCATCATAGCTCCAAAGTGATCATTGGTTTGCATACGAATTTTTGATTCATATAGAGTTAAACCTTTTCTATTTCTCCTTTTCCATAGAATTTTAGCAAAGTATTCTATTTTTTTTTCATTTTTTTCTTTTAATGGATCTATAATTTCTAATTCAAAATCAAGATTATTTTCAGTCATTAAACGTTTTATACGTTCTTCGTTTCCTAATACTATAGGAATAGATACGATTCCTTCTTCATGAAGAATTTGAACTGATTTAAGAACATCATATTCTTCTCCATCACAAAAAACAATTTTTTTTGGATTTGTTCTTGCTCTATTTTGAATCATTCTAAGCATTTTACTTTCATATCCCATTCTATCTAACAATTTTTCTTTATATTCTTTCCAATTTAAAATAGGATTTCTTGCAACCCCAGAATCCATAGCCGCTTTAGCTACAGCAGGAGCAACACGAGTAATTAGTCGATTATCAAAAGGTTTCGGAATAATGTATTCTTTTCCAAAAGAAATATTTTTTTTATTATAAACAATATTTACCTGTTCTGGAACAGGTTCTTTTGCTAAAGAAGCAATAGCATATACAGCTGCTAATTTCATTTCATCATTAATAACACTAGCATGAACGTCAAGGGCTCCTCTAAAAATATAAGGAAACCCCAATACATTATTTACTTGATTCGGATAATCACTTCTTCCAGTAGCCATGATAACATCTGTACGAATTTTAATTGCTGAATCATATTCTATTTCTGGATCAGGATTAGCCATAGCAAATACAATAGGATTTTTAGACATGCTTCTCAGCATATTAGGAGTTAATATTCCTCCTATAGATAAACCTATAAAAACATCTGCATTTTTAATTGCTTCTTCTAAAGTCAAAATTTTAGTACTTACAGAAAATTCTTTTTTCTCTTTATTTAAATCAGATCTTGAGGTGTGTAATAATCCTTTGCTATCAAACATAAGTATATTCTCAGGTTTTACTCCAAGTTGTTTATAAGTTCTTGTACAAGAAATAGCAGCAGCTCCAGCTCCATTTACTACCATTTTTATATCATTAATTTTTTTATCAACAAAAGTTATAGCGTTTAGCAAAGCCGCTCCTGAAATAATAGCTGTTCCATGTTGATCATCATGCATAACAGGGATATCTAACTCCATTTTAAGTTTTTTTTCTATTTCAAAAGCTTCTGGAGCTTTAATATCTTCTAAGTTAATTCCACCAAAAGTAGGTGCAATTGATTTTACTATATCTACAAATTTTTTAGGATCTGATTCATTTATTTCTATATCAAAAACATCAATTCCAGAAAAAATTTTAAACAAAAGTGCTTTTCCTTCCATAACTGGTTTAGAAGCTAAAGCACCAATATTACCTAATCCTAATACGGCAGATCCATTAGTAATTACTGCTACAAGATTTCCTTTAGATGTATATTTATATACCTTTCTTGAACAATTAGCTATTTCTTTGCAAGGTTCTGCAACACCAGGTGAATAAGCAAGAGAAAGATCTCTCTGGCTACTATATTTTTTAGTAGGAGTTACTTGTATTTTTCCAGAAGGAAATTGACTATGGTAATTTAGAGATTCTTCACGAAAATTACTTGTTTTTTTTCTCATTATACTAAATATTAATTTAATAATTCTTAGAATTATTTTTTTATTTTTTATTCCCAGAATATATTTTTTTCAAAAAGATATTTTTTTTCATTAGATTTCCATCTAATTATAAGTTTATAGGATCCTCTCTTCAATAATTTTTTTGGAATAAATAATACATTAGAGGATTTTGATATTTTAAAATATTTTGTAACATCTAAATCTTTAGAGGAAGATCTAAATAGAGTAAAATATCCATATATATCATTCTTATCATATGGAATCATTATTCTAATTCCAGAATATTTTATAGGAATAATTTTTATTTTTTTAGAAAGATTTGAAAAATTTTTTTTCTCATTTATAATTTCTTGATATTTTATTTCTTCTTCATAATATTTATCCGATACAAGCTGACTTTCTACATTTGGAAAAAAAAATGCTATATAAATGATAAAAGTAATGAAAGTGATCAAAGATAACACTATTCCAACATCCCAATTGAATTTAATTTTCATAATTAAAAAAAATGATGATTTAGATTTATTGTTTAGTTTCGTTGATCCAATCTAAGTTTTTTTTTCCTTGCGGTGCTTTACCCTCCGAAGATTTTTTATTTTTATTAATAAAATAGACATAACTAGATATTTTTTCAATATCATTTCCTTTG
Organism: Blattabacterium cuenoti; assembly: GCF_014252055.1. Classification (GTDB taxonomy): domain Bacteria; phylum Bacteroidota; class Bacteroidia; order Flavobacteriales; family Blattabacteriaceae; genus Blattabacterium; species Blattabacterium cuenoti_D. The sequence continues at coordinate 233,234 of NZ_CP059208.1, read as the reverse complement.
ATTTCTCCTGATTTTCCAAAAGCTCGCATAGTAGGATTGTTCTCACTTCCATTCCATATTATATAGTATATATTTTTAAATAAATCTTTCTCTTTTATATTTATCCAATAATCATCTGTTAAATTAGGACCAATACTTCCACTACCATCTGATTTATGACATGTAGAACAATTTTCTTCAAAAAGTGTTTTTCCATTATTTATAAAATCTTTTTTAAAAGAAGCATTTTCTATAGTAACCTGTGGTGTATTTTTTTCAAAAATTTCAATTTTTTTTAATTGATCTTTATAAGCTATGTCATATTCTTTATAAGGATTAGAATAATCTATAAATAGATAAGAAAAAAAATAAATTGCTGAAAATACAATTGTAATCAAAAACAAATGAACCCACCAAACTGGTAATTTATTATCTAATTCTATAATTCCGTCAAATCCATGATCAATTTTTTTAACTTTTTCATTATTTTGTCCAATAAATAGAAACCTATAAAGTCTATGAAAATAATTTCCTTCATTTTCATCTAATATTTTTATTCTTTCGTATTCTGAAAGGGATTCCAATCTCTTTTTAAATATTAAATAATTGATAGATTCTAAAACAAATAATAATATTGTGATTACAATAAAAAAAAATATTGTAATTGGATGAACTATATAATTTACTCTATTATAACTTTCAAAAAAAGTATATAACATATACATTATAATAGATAAAATAGAAGGAATCATAATGAAAGATGAAACTTTATACCTCATACTATACTAATTATTTTCTTTATCCTCTGTTTCTAGAATAGAAATAATTTCTTCTCTATAATATTTTTTAGGCTTTTTCAAAATAAAAAATACTATAAAGAAGAAAGTTAAAAAAAATATCACAAGTATAATAGATTGAAAAATTCCTATGTATTTTTCTCCAGTAAAATAATGTTTAAAAAAACTTATCATTAATTTCAAGATTTAATATCTGTACCTAAACGTTGTAGATATGCAATTAATGCTATTATTTCTCTCTTTTCTAAAGGAATAAATTCATTTTTATATTTTATTTTTTGTGTATTTATTTCTTTGCTTAAAGAAGGATATTCCTTATAAATATCGGATACAATTTTTTTTGATTGAACGTCTATATATTTTTTAAAATTTTTTACATATTCTGAAGTATATGGGACTCCTAGTCTAATCATTGCTTTCAATTTTTTTTCCGTATCAGAAATATCTAATTTATTATAAATAAGCCAAGGATAACTAGGCATAATAGATCCTGAAGAAGTAGAACGAGGATTTTTCATATGATTATAATGCCAAGAATTTGGATTTTTTCCTCCTTCTCTAGCTAAATCTGGACCTGTTCTTTTGGACCCCCAAAGAAATGGGTGATCATATACAAATTCTCCTGCCTTAGAATATTCTCCATAACGAACAACTTCATCTCTGAACGGACGAACTTGTGCGCTATGACAAGCATTACATCCTTCTCTTACAAATAAATCTCGTCCCTCTAATTCTAACGCACTATAAGGTTTAACACTATGTATTGTAGGAACATTAGATTTAATTACTAAAGTAGGAATTATTTCTATAAAACCTCCAATAGCTACGGCAATAAAAGATAATATAGTAAACTGTATAGGTTTTTTTTCTAACCAATTATGAAAATTTTTATTTTCTTTTTCTATTTTTTTATTAAAAGAAATGCATTTAAACTCTTCATTTTTAATAAAATTACCTTTTCTTATGGTTTTGAATAAATTAAACATCATTAAAATAAAACCTAATAAATAAATGAGCCCACCTAGAAAACGAATTCTATAAAATGGAATAATGGATATAACAGAATCCAAAAAATTTTTGTAAGTTAAGGTTCCATCAGGATTAAATTTTTTCCACATCATAGATTGTAAAACAGATCCGAAATACATTGGAAAAATGTATAATGCAATTCCCAAAACTCCTAACCAAAAATGAATATTAGCTAATGAAATAGAATATAATTTTGTATTCCACATTTTTTTCGTTAACCAATATAAAACTCCAAAAGCCATAAATCCATTCCATCCTAAAGTCCCAAGATGAACATGAGCTATAACCCAATCTGTAAAGTGACCAATAGAATTTAAAGTTTTGGTAGCTAACATAGGCCCTTCAAAAGTTGCCATTCCATAACATATAATACCAACTACAAAAAATTTAAGAATAGGATCTTTTTTAACCTTATTCCAATCTCCTCTTAAAGTTAACAACCCATTTAACATTCCACCCCAAGAAGGAGCAATTAACATAATAGAGAAAATAGTTCCTAACATTTGAGCCCAATTAGGAAGGGATGTATACATTAAATGATGCGGACCAGCCCAGATATATATGAATATTAATGACCAAAAATGAATGATAGAAAGCTTATAAGAAAAAATAGGTTGATTAGAAGCTTTTGGAACAAAATAATACATTAATCCAAGAATAGGTGTAGTTAAAATAAAAGCTACAGCATTATGACCATACCACCATTGCATCAATGCATCTTGAACTCCAGCATATATAGAATAACTTTTAAAAGATAGAACAGAAATTGGTAATTCAAGATTATTAAATACATGCAACATAGCCATAGCTACCCATGTTCCTAATAAAAACCAAATACTAACGTATAAATGTTGTATTCTTCTTTTTAAAATACTTCCTATAATATTGATTCCATAAATCAACCATATAAGAAATATTAATATATCTATAGGCCATTCGTGCTCTGCATATTCTTTGCTTGTATTTATTCCTAATAAAAAGGTAACCCAAGTAAGAATAATAAATATTTGCCATCCCCAAAAATGAATCCAACTTAAAGTATCGCTAAATATTCTTGTTTTTAGTATCCTTTGTATACAATAATAATAACCTGTAAAAATTGTATTTCCTACAAAAGCAAAAATAGCAGTATTTGTATGTAACATACGCCATCTACCAAATCCCATAATTCCTTGGGAGAATTTTAAATTATTTCCAAAAATAAATTCAGGGATTTCAGGAGAAAATAATAATATAGCTATAAATAAACCTGCTAAAAATCCAATTAACGCCCAAAACATTGTAGCATATAAAAAAGCTTTTACGATACTATTATTGTAATAATGTGTCTCTAATTTCATTATCTTTTACTAATTTTTCTCTTTTTTATAATCATCAATTAAAATTCTAATTTTAGGAGATTCATAATCATCAAAATGTCCAAAATATAGACAAATTAAGAAAAATACAAGAAAAAATACTCCTAAAAAAATACTAGATAATATCATAATAATTATTATATCCATACAATAACTAAAAATAAAATTTTCTATTTTAAATAAAATAGAATACTAAACTAACAATCTTCGCGAAACCAACCAAGTTGATATTATAGAAAAAGCAATTACTGAAAAAGAACTTAAAGGCATTAAAATGGCCGCTATCAAAGGTTTCAAATTACCAGAAATAGAAAATATAATACCTATACCGTTATAAAATAAACTAATTATAAAATTAATAATTACTAATTTTTTAGATATTTTTGATATTTTTAAGAATAGAATAAGTTTATCTAAACAATTAGATTGAAGAAAAGCATCGCAGCTAGGGAAAAAACTAGTGGGATTATCTGACACAGCTATTCCTACTTCACTTTGATTTAATGCAGCACAGTCATTAATACCATCCCCAATCATCATTACCTTTTCTCCTTTTTCTTGCAACATTTTTACTTTAGCGAGTTTATCTTCTGGACTTTGACTAAAAAATACATCACTAGTCTTTGGTAGAATTGATTTTAAATACCTTTTTTCTAATTCGTTATGGTCTCCAGAAAGAATAATTATCTTATAATTCTTCATATTTTTAAATATGTTTTCCATATCACTACGATAATAATTTCTAAATAGAAAATAACCTAGAAATTTTTTATTAATGGAAATTGCTGCTATTGTTTTATTCTTCATATCATGAATTGATATACCCATATATTCAGGAGAACCTATTTTAACTGGAATATTTTTTACTATACCTTCTATTCCTTTACCTATAATTTCTGTAAAATTTTTTACTGGATAAAAACATTTTATAGACAATTCAGATAATATCCTATTACTTATAGGATGATTAGAATTTCTTAATAAAGATGCTATAATCTTCTTTTCTTCGTATTCAATTTTTTTACCAATAAAAAAGACCTTTTCTTTATTAGGATCTGTTATTGTTCCAGTTTTATCAAAAATCAAAGTTTTTATTGCAGAAATTTTTTCCATTGTATAAATATCTTTTACATAAAATCCTTTTTTAGAGAAATACCGTATAAAACTTCCAAAAATTAAAGGGGTAGAAATTGCTAAAGCACATGGACAAGAAATAATTAGTACTGAGAAAGTACTTTGAAATACCTTTAAGATATTGCCATTGATAAAATACCAATATAATCCGGTTAATATAGAAATTATTAAAATAATTGGAGTAAAAAAATATTGACTAAATCTATTAGATATAGTATTTAAATAAGAAAGCTTTTTTGTATGTTGTTTTTTTTTATTCCATAATAAACTCAAGTAACTATGATCTACATCTTTAATTACTTTTAAGTAAATAGCTTCTCCTTTTTGTTTAGATCCAGCATAAATACGGTTTCCTTTTTTTTTATTAACTAAATGAGATTCTCCAGTTATAAAACTATTATCTAATACAGCATTTCCCTTTATTAAAATAGAATCTACTGGAATTATTTCTTCATTTTTAATCATAATAATATCTCCTTTTTTTATAGATGAAAGAAAAATTTTTTGTTCCCTTTTATCTTTTTTATGAATTTTTGTTATTAAAACAGGATAATAAGATTTATAATTCTTATCAAAAGAAAGTATTTTATTATGAGTATAATTTTGAAAAATTTTACTAATTACTAAAAATAAAGAAAAACTAGCAAGACTGTCAAAGTATCCAGATCCTAAATCTAAAAAAACTTCATAACAACTCCAAAAAAATAAAACTAATATTCCTATAGAAATAGGGACATCCATACTTAACACCTGTTTTTTTAAACCCAGAATAGCATATTTTATATGATCTGCAGAAGAATAAATGATTATAGGTAAAGATAGGACTAACATTAAATAACGAAAAAAATTTCTATGATCAAAAAACCAGATATCTTCATTGTAAGCTCCTACATATTCTGGAATAGATAGAAGCATAATATTTCCAAAACAAAAAAAGGAAATAGCTAATTTTGCTGTCAGTTTTCTATCAAATAGATGTTGATCTCTATTTTTTTTTTCCATAAATTCAAAATCCATAGAAGGGGGATATCCTGTATCATGCAATATTTTAGCTAATTCACTAATTTTTAATTTAGTATTATTGATAGTAATCCACATTTGTTTACTATTGAAATCAACATTAACATCAATAATACTTTTATGTCTTCTAGATAAATTTTCTAGAACAAAAACACATGAACTACAATGAATATCAGGTATTAAAAAACGAACAGTTGTGAGGTTTTTATGTTTAAAATCTGTTATTTTTTCCGCTACTTTATCATTATCGAAACAATCATAAATATGATATATCATGACATAATAGATCCTATGTATTTTTTGTATTCTTCCAAAGATAAAAGATAGTCATATTCTTTTTTGTTTAATATTTTAATTTTTAAAATCCATCCTTTTTCATATGGACTATTATTTATAAGTTCTGGTTCAGATGATAAATTATTATTATATTCTAATATTAGTCCAGAAATTGGCATAAATAAATCTGAAACTGTTTTTACTGCCTCTATAGTTCCAAAAACTTTTCCTTCATTTATACTTTTTCCTATTATAGATTCATCTATATCTAAATAAACTATATCACCTAATTCTTTTTGAGCAAAATCTGTAATCCCTATAAAAGCTATATTATTTTCATGATTATTTCTTATAATCCATTCATGATTCTTGCTATACCTTCTATTACTACTATAATTATCCATTATTTTTTTATCAAACATTGGTTTTTATTAATATATTATTTTTTTATTTCACGAATTTTATCTTTCACTAAAGAAATTACTTTTCTGAAAAAACGAATGAAAATAGAATTAGATGTTTCAATTTTATTTTTTTCCATAATAAATGTCAAATGTTTATTTATTCTATTTTCTATTCCAGAAGAAACCTCTTTATCAAATTTCCATAAAAAATATTTTTCTATTTGTTTAATTAATAAATCTGCATACTTTAGAGAAGTAGCATAACCTGCTTTTTTTAGCTCTATAGCCCATGCTTTGTAATCGTTTTTATTTAAATGAAATAATTTAGAGTAACGAGGCTTTAGTAAAAATTTAGAATGATCATTAAAAGATTCTCGCACAGATTTATATTTTCTAAAACATTCTTTTGGTAAATCATCATCATGAAAAGAAAACTCTCCTTTCCAATTTTTTCCACATTTAATTCCAAAATGATTATTTGTAGTTTTGGATAATAAACTCCTACCACTAGAAGACTCTAAAATTCCTTGCCCTAGTTTTATACTAGCAGGTATTCCAAATTTTTCCATTTCCTGAATAGCAAATACGGCATATTTTCTAATATACTCAATGATATCCTTTATATTTTCTTCTTTTTGTTTTGAAAAAGATGAAAAGTGAATAGAAAAAAATAATAAAAAATAAAAAATATTTTTCATCTTAATTGTTAATATTTAAAATTAAAAAAATTAAAAATTAAAAAATACTATGAATATCTAAGAAAAATTGCACATTTCTATTTATTTTAATATAGTAGCATAAGCTTAATAATATACAAAGAAATAAATAAAAAATTTACTTATATTTGTCGTGAAATAAATGTCATTTCTTGAACTTAAAGAAAGAAAATGATAATTTTTCAAAATTAATTGAAATCTTAAAATTTAATAGGAAGACCATATTCCGACAATATTTACGAGGCTTGTCTTTTAAGACGGCCTTTTTTTCATCATGTAAAAATACCATAGAAACATGTTTAAATTTAATTTTAGAACTATTCAGAAAAAAATTTTAGCTGATAGTACTACACCAATAGAATTATATTTAAAATTAAGAGATGTTTTTCCAAAAATATTGTTATTAGAATATTCTGATTCCAAAGTTTCCAAAAATAATTCATCAATTATTTGTATAAATCCAATTTCTGAACTTATTCTAGATAAAAATGTATTGCGTACTTCGTATCCAAATTCTGTTAAGAAAGATATTTTCATAAATAATAAATTAGATATTCAAATCTTAATAGAAGATTTTTTTGATAAATTTAAAGGAGAGGATACTTCTTATTCAGGTTTATATGGATATTTATCTTACGATAGTATTCAATATTTTGAAAAAATAGAATTTAACGCTCCAATTAAAGAAGAATATAATATACCACAAATAAGATTCGGATTCTATAAAAATTTAATTATATTTCATCATTTACATAATGTAATCTATTTAATAGAACATCAATTTCATAATATTAATCAGGAATTTTCTATCAATGATAAATTATTAGAATTAATAAAAAAGAATAATTTTTATTCCTTCTCATTTAAATCTGTAGGGAATCGTTTTTCTAATATTACAGATTTAGAATACAAAAAAATGGTATCTAAAGGAATAAAAGCTTGTTTACGTGGAGATGTTCTTCAAATAGTATTATCTCGTCAATTTCAACAAAAGTTTAAAGGAGATGAATTTAATGTATATCGTGCCTTGCGTTTTATAAATCCTTCTCCATATCTTTTCTATTTCGATTATGGAGATTATAAATTATTTGGTTCCTCTCCAGAATCTCAACTGGTCATCACTAATAAAATAGCTTATATTAACCCAATAGCAGGAACTATACGTAGATTAGGAAATGAAAAAGATAAAAAAAGATTATACAAAGATTTATCTAATAATCCCAAAGAAAATGCAGAACATGTTATGTTAGTAGATTTAGCAAGAAATGATTTAAGTAAGAACTCTTTCGATGTAAAAGTAGAAAGTTTTAAAGAAATACAAATTTTTTCTCATGTGTTACATATGGTATCTAAAGTCTCTGGTAAATTAGAAAAAAATACATCGATTATAAAAGTGTTTGTAGATACTTTTCCAGCAGGAACTTTATCTGGAGCTCCTAAATATAAAGCTATGGAACTAATAGATAAAATAGAAAATCAACATAGAGGTGTATATGGTGGTGCTATTGGTTTTTTTGGATTAAATAATTCTTGTATAAATACAGCTATAGTTATTCGTTCATTTCTTAGTAAAAATAATACTCTATTTTTTCAAGCTGGTGCAGGTATTGTATCTGACTCTAAAGAAGAGAAAGAATTGCAAGAAATAAATAACAAACTAATGGCTTTATTTAAAGCTATAGAATTAGCTAAAAACATATAAAGTTTTATGGATAAAATATTGATTTTGGATAACTATGACTCTTTTACATATAATCTTGTTCATGCTGTAAAAAAATTAACAAAAAAACCTGTAAAAGTATGTAGAAATAATGAAATTAGTCTTTCAGATATAGAAGAATATGATAAAATTATTTTATCTCCTGGTCCTGGAATTCCAGACGAAGCTCATATTTTAAAACCTCTAGTAAAGAAATTTGCTTCCACTAAAAGTATTTTTGGAGTTTGTTTAGGTCAACAAGCTATAGGGGAAGTTTTCGGGGCAAAACTACTTAACACAAGAGAAGTATATCATGGGATATCTAGTTCAATAAAAATTATTGATCCACAAGAAATACTTTTTAAAAAACTTCCAAAAGAAATTCAAGTAGGCCGTTATCACTCTTGGATTATCTCTTCACATAATTTTCCTAAAGAACTTAAGATTACGGCTATTGGTAGTAAAGGAGAGATTATGGCGTTGCGTCATAAGTTTTATGATGTACGTGGAGTACAATTTCATCCAGAATCTATTCTTACTCCATATGGAGAAAAAATTATAGGAAATTGGTTAAAAAAAAAATAAAGTAATTATGATTAAAAAGCTATTAGAAAAACTTTTTACAGGAAAAACTTTAACCAAGAAAGAAGCTAAAAATATTATTATAGATTTATCAAAAGAAAACATTAATAATACTCAAGCAGCAGCTGTAACAAGTATCTATAATATGAGATTTCCTACTTTAGAAGAAATGATAGGATTTAGACAAGGAATTATGGAATTATCAGTTAAAATAAATCTTACAGAATTTAATGCTGTAGACATTGTAGGAACAGGTGGAGATGGAAAAAATACTTTTAATATTTCTACTTTAGCATCTTTTATAGTAGCAGGTACTGGAGAGAAAGTAATAAAACATGGAAGTTTTAGTTCTTCTTCTATCACCGGTTCATCTAATGTACTGAAAGAATTAGGATATGAATTCCCTAAAAAAGAAGAAAATATAAAAAATCAATTAGATAGAGTAGGATTATGTTATCTACATGCTCCAATATTTCATCCAGTTCTAACTATTATGTCTTATGTAAGAAAAGAATTAGAATTAAGTACTATTTTCAATATATTAGGTCCATTAATTAACCCAGCAAATCCAAAAAATCAACTATTAGGAGTAAATAATTTAGAAATAGCAAGAATATATTATTATTTGTATCAAGATATGGAAAATAATTACGCTATTATTCATAGTTTAGATGGCTATGATGAAATAACACTTACTAGCGATATAAAATGTTATTCTCCAAAGGGGGAACATTATTATTCTTTAGATGAGTTAGAAATTCATAAAAAAGTAAAAATTTACCCTAATGAATTAAAAGGAGGAAAAAATACAAAAGAAAATACTAAAATATTTATAAATATTCTATCAGGAAAAGGAACATTATCACAAAATGAAGTTGTTTTGATGAATGCTGCATTTGCGTTATGTTTACTAAACAAAGATAGTATTGAAAATAACTATGATAAAGCCGAATATTCATTAAAAAGCGGAAAAGCAAAAAACATTCTTAAAAAATTATTAAGATTATGAATCTTCTTGAAAATATATTATCTAACAAAAAAAAAGAAATATCATATAATAAAGAATATTATCCAGTAAAAAAATTAGAAAAAAGTATTTTATTCAAAAGAAAAAATATTTCTCTAGTTCAAAGTTTAAAACAAAGTAATACAGGTATCATAGCAGAATTTAAATCAAAATCTCCATCAAAAGGAATTATAAATAATGTTTCTTCGTTAGAAGAAGTTATTGATGGTTATAGACATTCAGGAGCTTGTGGAATATCAATACTCACAGATTTTAATTTTTTTTCTGGAAGTAATGATAATGTAAAAAAATCACGTTCTTTGATAAAAGAAACTATTCCAATTTTAAGAAAAGACTTTATTATTAGTGAATATCAAATTATAGAATCTAAATCTATAGGAGCTGATATCGTTCTATTAATAGCAGAAATTCTTTCCAAAGAAAAGATAAAAAATCTTTCTAAACTTGCAAAGGATATAGGTTTAGAAGTTATATTAGAAATTCATCATGAATATGAATTAGATAAAATAACAGATAATTTAGATATCATAGGAATCAATAATAGAGATTTACGAACTTTTATTGTGAAAAGAGCCACTTGTTTAAGTTTATCATCAAAAATTCCTAGTAATTATGTGAAAATAGCAGAAAGCGGAATAAATGATATTGATTTTGTATTGGAATTAAGAAAATATGGATTTAAAGGTTTTTTAATTGGAGAATATTTCATGAAGAAAAAAAATCCAGGAAAATTTTGTAAAAAATTTATAAAATCATTATTAAAATAATTAAATTAATATGCCACTAAAAATAAAAATATGTGGAATAAAACATAATTTACAAAAAATATATAATCTATTTCCTGATTTTATAGGATTTATATTTTATTCCAATTCTCCAAGGTTTGTAGGAGATAATTTTTTCCATAAAAAATCAAATCAAAAAATATTTAAAGTTGGAGTATTTGTAAATGAATTTGAAGATAATGTCATAAAAATAAATAAAAATAATAAACTTGATTTTGTTCAATTACATGGAAAAGAAAATGTTTCTTATTGTGAAAGATTGTTTAAAAAAGGATTAAAGATTATTAAAGCTTTTAGAATAAATAATCTTTTTTTTTTCAAAAAAATTGAAGAATATATTCCTTTTTGTAATTATTTTTTATTTGATAGTGACAGTATTCATTATGGAGGAAGTGGAAAAAAATTTAATTGGTTGAAACTTAATGAGTATGATTTTAAAACTCCTTTTTTTTTAAGTGGAGGAATAGGAATGGAAGATCTAAATTTAATTAAAAAATTTTCACATCCAAAAATGTTTGGAATAGATATAAATAGCAAATTTGAGATCTATCCAGGAAATAAAAACATAGAATTGTTAAATACTTTTATAAAAAAAATAAGAAAATTATGAATTTTTTTGTTGATAAAGATGGTTTTTATGGAGAATTTGGAGGCTCTTTTATTCCAGAAATGTTATCAAATAATGTGAGAGAATTACAAAAAGAATATAAAAATATTATAAAAAGTTGTAGTTTTCAAAATTCATATAGAGAAATATTAAAAAATTTTGTTGGAAGACCTACTCCTTTATTTTTTTGCAAGAAATATTCAGCTAAATACAAAGCTAAAATTTTTTTAAAAAGAGAGGATCTTAATCATACTGGATCACATAAAATTAATAATACGGTAGGACAAGCTATATTAGCTAATAAATTAGGAAAAAAGAAAATTATAGCAGAAACAGGAGCTGGACAACATGGAGTAGCTACTGCTACTGTTTGTGCTCTAATGGATTTAGAATGTCTAATATTTATGGGGGAAAAAGACATGCATCGTCAATCGTCAAATGTTATTAAAATAAAATCTCTTGGAGCAAGAGTAATTCCTGTTATTAGTGGAGAAAAAACATTAAAAGATGCTGTTAACGAAGCAATTCGTTATTGGATTAATAATCCAGAGAGTTATTACTTAATAGGTTCTACAGTAGGACCTCACCCGTATCCTCAAATGGTTGCAGATTTTCAATCTATTATTAGTGAAGAAATAAAAAATCAATTAAAAAAAATAGAAGGTTTTTATAAACCAAATTATGTAATAGCTTGTATAGGAGGAGGTAGTAATGCAGCAGGTTCATTTTATCATTTTTTGAATGATAGATCGGTTAATCTTATAGCAGTAGAAGCAGCAGGATTAGGTGTGAAAACAAATAAAACAGCTGCATCTATATTTTGTGGTACTAAAGGAGTACTACATGGTAGTATGACATTATTATTACAAGATAAAAATGGTCAAGTTATTCCTGCACATTCTATATCTCCCGGATTAGACTATCCAGGAATAGGACCTATGCATTCTAATCTTTTTGTAAAAAAACGTGTTAATTTTATTCATGCTACAGATAAAGAAGCTTTAGATTCAGGATGTGAATTAGCTAGATTAGAAGGAATTATTCCAGCATTAGAAAGTGCTCATGCATTAGTTGCATTAAAAAAAGTAGTTTTTAAGAAAAGTGATGTTATTGTTATTACCTTATCAGGGAGAGGAGATAAAGATATAGATGTTTATGATAAATTTTATTCCAAATTAAATTATTAAACTTATGAATAGAATTCATAATTTATTCAAAAAAAAAAATAAGAAAATATTATGTATTTATTTTACAGCTGGTTATCCCAATATAGATAGTACTATAAAAATAATAAAAATTTTACAAAATCTTCCTGTAGATTTAATTGAAATAGGAATTCCGTATTCTGATCCATTAGCAGATGGAATGATTATACAAAATAGTAATAAAATTTCATTAGAAAATGGAATGGATCTTTCTTTTTTATTTTCTGAAATAGAAAAATTTAAGGATTATATTACGATCCCTATCGTTCTTATGGGGTATTATAATCAATTTTATAAATTTGGAGAAGAAAAGTTTTTAGAAAAGTGTAAAAAATTAAATATATCTGGATTAATACTTCCAGATCTTCCAGTTGAATATTTTATAAAAAAATATCGTAGTTTATTCAAAAAATATTTAATATCTATGATTTTTCTAGTAACACCTGAAACAGATTTAAATAGAGCTATTTTTTTAAGTAAAATTTCGGATGGATTTTTATATTTGGTTTCTTCAAATTCTATAACAGGAGAAATAGATTCTTTTGGAAAAGAACAAATATCGTTTTTCGAAAATATAAAAAAATCATCTATAGATAAAAAAATTCCAATATTAATTGGATTTGGAGTAAAAAATAAAAATACTTTTGAATTATGTTGTAAATACGCAAATGGAGGAATTATTGGAAGTTCTTTTATTGAATCGTTAAATAATCAAAATTTAGAGATGAGTATTAAAAAATATATAAATAATATAATAAATAATACAAATTAATACAATAAAAAATAATTATCTAATTATCTATTACTTCTTTTACCAAAAATAGATGTTCCAATTCGGATCAATGTACTACCATATTTTATAGCTATAGAATAATCTCTACTCATTCCCATGGAAAGAACATAATGTCCATATTTCTTTTTATATATATTATATAACTTTTGTAAATAATAAAACTCATCGTGTACTTTTGATAAATCTACAAAAGAAGCCATTCCCATGAGTCCTATTATATTGACATTTTTCATACACTTATAACTTTCACTTTCTAATATTTTATTAGCTTCTTTACTTGTGATCCCTGACTTACTTTTTTCATTGCAAATTTTTATTTGCAAAAGACAGTTAATAATTTTTCCTTGTTTACAGGCTAATTTATTAATTATTCTTAGATGTTCAATTTTTTGAACACTATGTATTAAATGAACAAAAGGTGTTAAATATTTTAACTTATTACTTTGAATTTTCCCAATCATATGCCATCGAATATCTTTTGGTAAAATTTTATATTTCTTTATCATTTCTTGAATATAATTTTCTCCAAAATTTCTATGACCTATTTGATATAATTTTTCTATAGAAAGAACATTTTGATTTTTAGATACAACTAAAATTTCAATATTTTTTGGAATTGATTTTTTTAACGAAAAATATATACTTTCTACATTATTATTCATTATGCGAATCTTTTTTCAAATTCTTTCATGATTTCTATCAAAAATAGAATACTTTCTATTGGTATAGCATTGTATATACTTGCACGATACCCACCTAATAGTCTATGTCCATCTAATCCAACAATATTTTCTTTTATCCACATTTTATTAAATTCTTTTTCTAAACTTTTTTTCTTTAAGAAAAATGAAACATTCATATTAGAACGATTATTTTTATGTATTCTATTTTCAAATAATTCATTATTATCTATTTCATCATATAATAATTTAGCTTTATGTTCGTTCTCTTCTTCTAAAATGGAAATACCTCCTTTCCTCTCTATCCATTCTAAAGTTAGCATAGAAGTGTAAATAGAGAAAACATTTGGTGTATTTAATATTCCATTGTTTTTTATGTGAATACGGTAATCTAAATAGGAAGGAATATTTCTTTTAATTTTTTCCAAAATTTCTTTTTTTATTATGACAATAGTCATTCCAGAAGAGCTTACATTTTTCTGAGCAGAAGCATAAATTAAACTAAACTGACGAAAATTTAACTTTCTACTAAAAATATCAGAAGACATATCACAAACTATTGGTACATAAGTTATAGGAAACGATTTCATTTGTGTTCCAACAATTGTATTATTAGACGTACAATGAAAATAATCTACTTTATCTGGAATATGATAATTTTCAGGAATGTATGTATAATTATTATCCTTTCCGGAAAATAAAATTTTTACTTTTCCAAAATTTTCTGCTTCTTTAACAGCATTATGAGCCCAAATTCCTGTGTCTAAATAAGCAGCTTCTTTATTCATTAAATTGTATGGAACCATTGCAAATTGTAATGTTGCTCCTCCTTGTAGAAAGAGAATAGCATAATCATCATTTAAATTTGTAATCCGTTTTACTAAACTTGCTGTTTTTTCTATTATTTCCATAAAATCTAAACTTCTATGAGAAATTTCAAGTAAAGAAATTCCGGATTCATTAAAACTAATGATAGATTTAGCAGATTTTTCAACTACTTTTTTTGGTAAAACAGAAGGACCTGCATTGAAATTGTGTATTTTCATAAACAGAATAACTAATTCTTATATCAAAATTAAAAAAAATACTAATTGTAATTATATTATAATAACAATAAAAATTATATAATTATATTTTTATTTCTAATATTTTTTTTGTTTGTTCCGTAATTTTAAATCTATTATCTAAACGATTTCCTCTATTTCCCATAACTAAAACGATATTATTGTTTCCGTTAATTAACAACCACGTATTCTCTTTTTCCAGAAAAGAATACTTATTTTCTTTATAGTATTTACTTAATTTTTTTTTCCCTTTCATGTTAATAGGATAAAAATAATCTCCATTTCTCCAGGTTCTTATGTATAATGGAAATTTAATTTTTTCAAAATCTACAAAAAAATGATTATTATTACTATAATAATCATTTGTTTTTTTTAATTGTATAGAAAAATCTATTTTAATAGGAAAATAATTTTTATCGAATTTTTTAATGTTTTGTATTGTATAATTTTTCCATTTTTTTCCCAATTTTTTATTAGAAAATAAAATCCAATGATTTCTATTTTTTAGAATGTAGTATTTATTTGATACAATATATTTTCCTGATTGTGAATAAATTAAAGATTTTAAACTATTTATATCACGAAATCCATATGGAGAAAATATTTTAAATAAATAAAAAGATAAAGGAATTAAATTTTCTAATTTTTTATATTGGATTTTCCATATTAGAGGATCGTAATTTTTCTCTATTGTAATATTTTCACATATTTCTTTTATTTTATCTTCTATTATAAAATTATCGGATTGAAGATAATTTATAGTTTTTTTTATTCCATTAAAAAATAATGGAAAAGAAGAATAAAAACCATTTAAAGCTAAACGAAGTTTATTTCTTAGATATTTGGTTTCTAAATTACTGCTGTCTAATCTCCAATTTATATTTTTTATTTTAGAATAATGTAAAATTTCATTTTTTGTAAAATATGATAAAGGACGAATAAAATTTATATTTTTTTTAGGGATCCCTAACAAGCCTTTAACACTCGTTCCTCTCAAAATGTTTAGAAAAAAAGTTTCTATAGAATCATTTAAATGATGTCCTAAAGCAATATAATATCCACATGAATCATTTTTTTTTAGTAGACTATTGAACCAATCATATCTAAGTTTTCTTGCAGCCATTTGTATAGATAATTTTTTTTCTTTAGAAAAATTTATAGTATCAAATCTTTTAATATGTAATACTATATTTTTTTTTTCACAAAAACGTTTTACAAAAATTTCATCATCATTAGATTCTTTTTTTCTTAATCCAAAATTACAGTGAGCTACTTCTAGTTTTTTAATAGATAAAATATCCAAAAGTAAATTTAAAAGAACCATACTATCTAATCCCCCACTTACAGCTACACATATTTTTTTTATTTTTTCAAATGAAAAATCTTTTTTAATTTTTTCTAAAAAATAGTTAGATGAGTTATTTACCATAATAAAATTTATGTATCTGAATAAATAGACTTAATAATTTCTTTAATTACATTAATTTTAGATTTTTTTTTATCAATTTCTATTTTTATGGAAGCTTGTTCATAAAAAGGAACTCTTTTTAGCAAATGTTTCATTATGAATCTATATAATTCTTTTTTGGAAAAATTAAAAATTAAAGGTCTTTTTTCTTTTTCTAAAATCAATCTATTAAATAAAGTGTAAGCATCTATTTTTATATAAATTGTTTTTGAATATTTATTTAACAAATAAATATTTTTATAGAAACAAGGAGTGCCACCACCTACAGATAAAATATAAGAATGTTTCTTTTTTAGAATTTTTTTTAACATCAAATGTTCTATTTTTCTAAAAGAAGATTCTCCTTTTTTTTTGAAGAAGGAAAATATAGAAACTCCATAAGTTTTAGAAATAATAGAATCTAAATCATAAAAAATAATGTTTAGTTTTTTAGCTAACATAGCTCCTAAAGAACTTTTTCCACTACCCATATATCCTATCAAAGTGATTTTCATAAAAACACAAAATTTATAGTATATTTGTTCGATAATTAAGACCTGGTAGCTCAGCTGGTAGAGCATTACACTTTTAATGTAAGGGTCCTGGGTTCGAATCCCAGTCAGGTCACATTTATTTATGTGAATTTTATTTCTAATACCGTTGGGCAATGATCAGAATATCTTATTCCAGGTAATAAGTATGCGTTTATCATATTCTTTTTTAAAGAAAGAGTTACCATTATATAATCAATTCTCCATCCGCGATTTCCTATTCTTGCTTTAGATCTATAACTCCACCAACTATAATGATGACCTTCTTTAATATAATTCCTAAAACTATCTAAAAATCCTAATTTTATAAAATTAGTCATCCATTCTCTTTCTTCTGGAAGAAATCCAGATACTTCCTTATTTCGAATAGGATCATGTATATCTATTTTCTTATGACAGATATTATAATCTCCACAAATAATAATATTTTTCAAATTATTCTGAATTTTTTTTACATAAAAAAAAAATTCATTCATAAACATGAATTTATAATTTAATCTTTTTATCATGTTATTACCTGAAGGCAAATAAAGACTAATAATAGAAAAATGTTCAAAATCTATTCGTAAAACTCTTCCTTCTCTATCAATAGATTCTAAACCTATTCCGTATTCTATATGAATAGGTTTTTCTTTGCATAAGATAGCTACACCACTATAACCTTTTTTTATTGATGAATGCCAATAATGATAATATCCTAATTTTTCAAATATTTTTGTATTTATTTGTTCTTGAAAAGCTTTTATTTCTTGTAAACATAAAATATCTGGATTATATTTTTCAATCCAAATTGGTAATCCTTTATTAATTCCAGATCTAATTCCATTTATGTTATATCCTACTATTTTCATTGTAATGTTTTTATAAAATATTCAAAATAGTTATTATATTTGCCATAATACATGATAATTTAATCTGATAATTACTATAATAATAAATAAAAGCTTACAAAAGTAAGCTTTTATTTTTCCTATATATTCCTAATAATTAATATGGATAAACTTAAAATAGCTATTCAAAAATCAGGTCGTCTTTATGAGGACTCCATAAAATTTCTTAAAGATTGCAGTATTGAAATTAATATTGGTATAGATAAATTAAAAACAACGGCAATGAATTTTCCTATGGAAATACTTTTTTTGCGAGACGATGATATTCCTCAGTATTTAGAAGATGGAGTAGCAGATATAGGAATTGTTGGAAAAAATGTTCTTTTAGAAAAAAGAAAAAAAATAAAAATAAAAGAGACTTTAGGGTTTGGAAAGTGTCGTTTATCGATAGCTGTTCCAAAATCTTCAATTTATAATAACATAGAAGATCTAGATGGAAAACGTATAGCTACAAGCTATCCTTTTTTAGTTAGAGAATTTTTTAAAAAAAGATATATAAAAACAGAAATACATGAAATATCTGGATCTGTGGAAATAGCTCCTGGAATAGGTTTAGCTGATTGTATATGTGATTTAGTAAGTAGTGGTTCTACATTATTTATGAATGGACTTAAAGAAGTAGAAACAGTTCTTCAATCTGAAGCCGTATTAGCTTCTCACCTTCATTTGAGTTCTCCACAAAATATAATTATGGATAAATTATTATTTCGTATTAGAGCAGTAAAAAAAGCAAAAAATAATAAATACATTCTACTAAATGCACCTAATGAACGATTAGATAAAATTATATCTTATTTACCTGGAATAAAAAGTCCAGTTGTTCTTCCTTTAGCAAACTCAGAATGCAGTTCTGTTCATTCTGTAGTCAACGAAAACGATTTTTGGGGAATAATAGAAAATTTAAAAGCACTTGGAGCTCAAGATATTTTAGTTCTTCCAATAGAAAAAATTATACTATAACAAAGATAAATATGATTCAAGTATATTTTTATCCTTCTTTAAAAGAAAAGGAACACATCATAAAAAGAAAAACTAAATCTAGTTCTGATTTAATAAATTCAGTCATTCCTATTATAAATGATGTTAAATTACATGGAGATACAGCAATAAAATCCTATACAAAAAAATATGATCATGTCTATGTTGATAAAATTAAAGTGATAGAAAAAGATTTCTATGAAGCTAATGCAAATATTTCAAATTGTTTGAAAAAATCTATAGAAAAAGCATACGAAAACATTAAACTATTTCATAAAAAACAAATACATAAAAAATCAAAAATAAAGATATCAAAAGGAATTGATTGTTGGGTAAAAAATATTCCAATAGAAAAAATAGGTTTTTATATTCCCAGTGGTTCTGCTCCTTTACTATCTACTGTATTAATGTTAGGAATTCCAGGAAAATTAGCAGGATGTAAAAATATTATTTTATGTAGCCCTCCAAATAAAGAAGGAAAAATACATCCATCCATTTTATATGCAGCTAGATATGTAGGAATTGATAGTGTTTATAAGATAGGGGGTGCTCAAGCTATAGCTGCAATGGCTTATGGAACAGAAAGTATTCCTTCTGTATATAAGATATTTGGTCCAGGAAATTCTTATGTTACAAAAGCTAAGCAAATAGTATTGAATAGAGGAATCGTATCTATAGATATTCCAGCAGGTCCTTCCGAAGTTGTTATTATAGCTGATAGTAAAGCTTATCCTGAGTATGTAGCTTCAGACTTATTATCACAATCTGAACATGATCCAGAAAGTTATATTGTACTAATAACTAACAATAAAGAACCTTGGATAAATAAGGTGAAGAATGAATTAAAAAAACAACTATCATATCTTTCTGAAAAAGAAATTATTATTAATAATTCATTAAAAAATGCAAAAATAGTTATTCTTTCTTCTTTAGAAGAAGCAATTGCATTTTCAAATGAAATTGCGCCAGAACATCTTATCATTAATTGTGATAATGTTCATTATTGGGCAGAAAAGGTAATTAATGCTGGATCAGTATTTTTAGGTAATTATTCTCCAATAACTGCTGGAGATTACGCTTCAGGTACTAATCATGTTCTTCCTACATATGGAAATGCTAAATTTTATAGTGGAGTATCTATAGATAGTTTTGTTAGAAAAACAACTTTCCAAGAAATATCTAAGGAAGGATTAAAAGACTTGTATAAGTCCATAAGCATTCTATCTTCTGAAGAAGGGTTAATTGCACATAAAAGATCTATTGATATTCGTTTAAAAAAAAATTCGTTTTAAATAAAATGTAAATAAAAAATACATGAATAAAAAGAATTGTTATTCCAATTTTAATTTAATTTCCTTAATAAGAGAAAATATTTTATATATTGAACCTTATATTTCCGCTAGAATAGAATATAAAGAAGAAAAAAATTCTATTTTTTTAGATGCTAATGAAAACTCTTTTGGGGCACCTTTATCTTTTTATAACTCTTACAACCGATATCCAGATCCGTTACAAGAAAAATTGAAAAAAAAAATATCTTCTATTAAAAATATACCCCCATCAAAGATCTTCTTAGGAAATGGAAGTGATGAAATTATTGATTTAATTTACCGTATTTTTTCTTGTCCAGGAAAAGATGATGCGATCATATTTCCTCCTACTTATGGTATGTATGAAGTTTGTGGAAAAATTCATGGAGTAAATATAATAAAAATTCCTCTTCTAGAAGAAGAATATCAACTAAATTTGAAAGATATAAAAAAAGTTATTAATAATTATTGTAATAATAAAATTATTTTTATTTGTTCTCCAAATAATCCTACTGGAAATAACATAATAAGAGAAGATATAAAATCACTTATAAAAATGTTTACAGGAATAATTGTTTTAGATGAAGCTTATATAGATTTTTCTTTTGAATCCTCTATTTCAGAGGAAATAGATAAATTTCCAAATTTAATTGTTTTACAAACACTATCTAAATCTTGGGGATTAGCAGGATTAAGGATAGGAATAGCTATAGCTTCTAAAGAAATTATTTATTGGATGAATAAAATAAAATTTCCATATAACATAAGCATCAATTCCCAAGAGATAGCTATGAAAGCTCTTGATAATAAAGATTTATTTTTTTATAATTTAAAAAACATTCTTTCAGAAAGAGAATATTTAGAGAATTCTTTGAAAAGAATTCCTATTGTAGATAAAGTATATCCTAGTTCTTCTAATTTTTTTCTAGTAAAAATAAATTCATCTTCAATACATCTTTATCAATATTTAATAAACAAAAAAATTATTGTTAGAGATCGTTCAAAAGTTATTTTATGTGAAAATTGTTTGAGAATAACAGTAGGAACTCATGAAGAAAATGAATATTTGATAAGTAATATAAAAAAATATTCAGATAAAAAAAACAAAACATAAAATGAAAAAAATTTTATTTATTGACAGAGATGGAACTATTATTCAGGAAAATCCTCCTAACTATCAAATTGATTCTATCGAAAAAATAATTTTTTATCCAAGGGTTATATTTTTTTTATCAAAAATAGTCCAAAAACTAAAAAATTATGATTTAGTCATGGTAAGTAATCAAGATGGATTAGGAACAAATAAATTTCCTGAAAAAATATTTTGGCCTATACAAAATCATATTTTAAATATTCTAAAAACAGAAGGAATTAATTTTCATTCTATACATATAGATAAAAGTTTTCCTGAAGAAAAACTTTCTACAAGGAAACCTGGAATAGGAATGCTTACTTCTTATATAAATTCAAATTTATACGATATATCTAAATCTTTTGTCATTGGAGATAGATTAACAGACGTTTTATTAGCAAAGAATTTAGGTTGTAAATCTATATGGATTAAAAAAAATTATCATCATTATGATAACTTTACAGAGGATGAAAAATCTTATTATCCTACAATAAATAAGGAAAGTATAGAAAAAGTAATACTTCTTAAAACAGATAATTGGAAAGATATATATAATTATTTATTATTTATCAACAATAATAATAAAATTATATCATATCATAGAACTACATCAGAAACAAATGTTAAAATAGATATTTCATTATATGGAGTAGGAAAATCTCATATTGATACAGGAATTGGTTTTTTTGATCATCTTTTACAACAAATAGCATTTCATAGTTCTATTGATTTGAAAATCAATACAATAGGAGATAGTTATGTAGATGAGCACCATACTATAGAAGATACTGCAATAACCTTAGGAACTGTATTTGATAAATCATTAGGAAATAAAAAAGGAATAGAACGCTATGGATTTTATTCTCTTCCTATGGATGATAGTTTATCTACTGTTGTATTGGATCTTGGAGGAAGAAGTAAGTTACTTTGGAAAGTAAAGTTTTTTAGAGAAAAGATAGGGGATATGCCTGTAGAAATGTTTTATCATTTTTTTCAATCTTTTTCTATAAATGCAAGATGCAATATACATATTAAGGCTATAGGCAGTAATGATCACCACAAAATAGAATCTATATTTAAATGCTTTGCAAGAGCTATTAAAATGGCAATAAAAAAGAATGATTATAAATATGAAATACCTAGTTCTAAAGGAATATTATAAAAATTTTTAATGAAAAGTTAATTATGAAAATTATTATCATAAAATATCCCGCAGGAAATGTGCAGTCCGTTCTTTTTTCTTTAGAAAGAATAGGTGTACAAGCTATATTAACTGATGCTATAGAAGATGTTCAAAATGCGGATAAAGTTATTCTACCAGGAGTAGGAGAAGCTAATTTTGCTATGGAATATTTGAAAAAAAAGAAATTGGATGTGCTTTTATCAAAACTTGAAAAACCTGTATTAGGAATATGTTTAGGAATGCAATTATTATGTAAATCTTCAGAAGAAAGCAATACAACATGTATAGGAATATTCGATTCACAGGTTAAGAAATTTTCATCAAAGAATAAAGAAGATAAAATCCCTAAAATAGGTTGGAATACAATTCATAAATTAAAAGGACCTTTGTTTAAAAATGTTCCAGATGGAAGTTATCAATATTTTGCACATAGTTACTATGCGCATTTAGGACGTTATACTATAGCTAAAACAGAATACCTTATATCTTATAGTGCGGCTTTACAAAATAAAAATTTTTATGCTGTACAATTTCATCCAGAAAAATCTTCTTACGTAGGACATAAAATATTAGAAAATTTTATTCAATTATAATTTTTTGTATGAAAATGAATATTATTGTAGCTATAGATTTAATTGATGGAAAATGTGTTCGTTTAACACAAGGAGACTTTCAAAGAAAAAAAATTTATAATAATGATCCATTAGATGTAGCTTATATGTTGGAAGACAAAGGCGTATCAAGACTTCATATGGTAGATTTAGATGGAGCAAAAAAGGGAAAAGTAGTCCATTGGAAAACTTTGGAAAAAATAGCAAATAACACACATTTAATTATTGATTTTGGGGGAGGAATTCATACAGAAAATGATGTAAAAACTGTATTTGAAAATGGTGGGCACATGGTTTCGGTAGGAAGTATAGCTGTTAAAAAACCTATCGTTCTTAAAAATTGGATTGATATTTATGGATCTAATAGAATTTTATTAGGAGTAGATATTAAAGATAAAAAAATAGCAATCAATGGATGGAAAAATCTATCTAATATTCCACTTTGGGATTTTTTGAAAGAAAAAGAAACTCATGGAATAAAAAATATTTTTTGTACAGATATCTCAAAAGATGGAGTTTTATCTGGACCTTCTTTTTCTTTGTATCGTAGTATTATTAAAAAATTCCCAAAAATAAAACTTATAGCAAGTGGAGGTATTAGTAATATAGGAGACATTGAAAAATTATTTCATTTAGGTTGTCATGGTGTAATTGTTGGAAAGGCGATATACGAGAAGAAAATATCATTATTAGAACTAAGAAATTGGAAAGAAAATAATAATAAATTATGTTAGTTAAACGAATTATTCCCTGTTTAGATATAAGGGATGGAAGAACTGTTAAGGGAGTCAATTTTAAATCTTTGAAAGACGCCGGAGATCCAATAGAATTAGTTCGTTGGTATACAAAGAAAGGAGCAGACGAATTAATATTTCTTGATATTACGGCTACAAATGAAAATAGAAAAACTTTAATTACTTTGGTTAGAGACATTTCTCGTCATATTAATATACCTTTTACTGTCGGAGGTGGAATTAAAAATGAAGAAGATGTAGAATTATTATTGAAATCAGGAGCAGATAAAATATCTATTAATACAGCTGCTTTCAAAAGTCCAAAACTGTTAGAAACTTTTTCCAAGAGGTTTGGAAGCCAATCTATCGTTTTAGCTATTGATACAAAATATGAAAAAAATGATTGGTGGGTTTATTTAAATGGAGGAAGAATTTTTACCAATACTAGAACCTTAGATTGGGCTATAGAGGGGGCTAAAAGAGGTGCAGGAGAGATATTATTAACTTCAATGAATCACGATGGGACAAAAAATGGATTTGCTGTAGATATAACCAGAAAAATATCAGAAAATATTTCTATTCCTATTATAGCTTCAGGTGGCGCTGGAAATTTGCATGATTTTTATCAAATATTCCATTTTGGAAAAGCAGATGCTGCTTTAGCTGCAAGTATTTTTCATTATGGAGAAATAGAGATTCCAAAATTAAAATATTATTTGAACAGTCTTAAAATTCCAGTAAGAATTGAAATGTAATTTTATGAAAGAAAAAATAAACTTTGAAAAAGGGTTAATCCCTGTTATTGTTCAAGATTCGGTAACAAATAAAGTATTAATGTTAGGTTATATGAATCATGATGCTTATGAAAAAAGTATTTATGAAAAAAAAGTTACTTTTTATAGCAGGTCTAAAAAAAGATTATGGACTAAAGGTGAAATAAGTAAAAATTTTCTTCTTATTGAAAAAATATTAATAGATTGCGATGGTGATTCTTTATTAATTAAAGCAAAACCTACAGGTCCTGTATGTCATAAAGGGACAGATACTTGTTGGAAGGAAAATAATAGTAAAAATTTTTTATTTTATTTGGAAAATATAATTTCGAATAAAATAAAAAATAAAGAAGATAATTCATATGTATATAAATTATCAAAAAGAGGAATAAATAGAGTATCGCAAAAATTTGGAGAAGAATCTGTAGAACTTATCATAGAATCTAAAGATTCAAATGAAAATTTATTCTTGAATGAATCTGCAGATGTTCTTTTTCATTATCTTGTTCTTTTACAAAAAAAAAGAATTACTTTACAAAGAGTAATAAAAGTTCTTCAAGAAAGACATAATAAGTAACCTTTTTTAAGGTATATTGATCATCTTATGAATTTGAAGTGATAGCCTCCATTTAGGGTTTTCTTTTATATAAGTAATTATTTTTGGTATAATATAATTAAAATTATTCCACTCAGGTTGCAAAGAAAATATGCAATTTTCTTTATTTTTCACAAAAGAAGATTGCTTTTCAGCGAAAAGGAAATCATCTTCATTAAAAATAATTACCTTTAATTCATGAATTTTTTTTTTATAATTTTCATCTAATGGAAGTCTATTTTTTTTAGGAGAAATAGTAACCCAATCTATATTTTTATCTTTTATAAGATAAGAACCAGAAGTTTCTACATGAATTTTACATCCCAATCCCATATTTTTAATTCCCTTTGTCAAAGGAGATAAATCCCACATCATAGGTTCTCCTCCAGTAATAATAATGTTTTTAACCTTATTTCTTCTAATATTAGCAATAATTTCTTTAATAGGAATAAAATCTTCTTTTTTTATTTTCCAACTATATTTAGTATCACACCAATTACATCTTATATCACATCCTTCAAAACGAATAAAATAAGCAGCTATTCCTGAATGAAATCCTTCTCCTTGAAGAGAATAAAAAAATTCTTTTATAGGAAAATATGCTTCTTTCATCTCTTCAAAGCAGCAATTAAAGTGTTTTTTAATAACATAATACGTGTCATAGGACCTATTCCCCCTGGAACAGGAGTGATATAAGATGCTTTTCCATAAACACTATGAAAATCTACATCACCTATTAAAATAGTTTTTTTGTTCTTTTTTATAGTATTTATTCCTACATCTAGGATAATAGATCCTTCTTTTATCATATTATTTTTAATAAATCCTGGAATACCTAACGCTGCTACAATTATATCTGCTTGTTTTGTAAAAAATTCAATATTAGGTGTTTTACTATGAGTTATTGTTACAGTACTATTTCCAGGGTCTATTTTTCTACTCATTAAAATACTAATGGGGGATCCAACAATACGACTTCTTCCCAAGATTACAGTATGTTTTCCTGATATATTAATTTTATTTCTATCTAAAATAGTTAGAATTCCTAGTGCTGTAGCTGGAAAAAAGGCTTTCATTCCTAAAGCCATTTTTCCAAAATTTTCAGGATGAAATCCATCTACATCTTTTTTTGGATCAATAGATAAAATAATTTTTTCTTGGTCGATATGTTTTTCAAGAGGTAATTGTACTATGAATCCATCTATTAATGGATTATTGTTCATTTGTTTGATTGTTTCTAACAATTCTATTTCTGAGGTAGAAGAAGATAAATGAATAAGAGTTGATTTTATTCCTGTATTTTTACATTCTTTAATTTTGCTATTTACATATGTCTTACTAGAAGCATTGTCCCCCATTAAAATTATTCCAAGATGAGGAAGACGTTTTTTTTTCTTTATTATTTTTTCTTCTATTTCTTTACAAATTTCTTTTTTTATTTCTGATGCTAGCTTATTCCCATCTAATAATTTAGTCATTTTCTAATTTTCTAACTTCTATTTCTTTTGTTAATTGAATAAATTCTTTAAAAGATAATTCTTCCGCTCTTTTATCTAAAAATGGTATTTGGTAAAAATTTGAAATATTTTTAAGTGATTGTAAAGAATTTCTTAATTTTTTTCTTCTTTGATTAAAAGCAGTTTTAACACATTCTAAAAATAAATGTTGATTACAATCAACATTTTCCTTTTTTTTTTTTAAAGAAATTACTGCTGATTTTACATTTGGAACTGGAGTAAACACATTTTTCGTTACGGTAAAAAGTACCTTTACATGGTAAAATGTTTGTATTAAAACAGATAAAATTCCATAAGTTTTTTCTCCACTATTGGATACAATACGTTGTGCTACTTCTTTTTGAAACATTCCAATACATTCTGGGATATACTGATTATATTTTAAAATATGAAACAATATTTGTGAAGATTTTCCATATGGAAAATTTCCAATTATTGCAAAATTTTTTAATCCCATTTTTTCTGGATTCCATTTTAAAAAATCTCCATGAATAATTTTTTCTCCTAAAAAAGGGAATTTTTTCTTCAGAAAATCTGAAAGTGTTTTATCAATTTCTATCAAGAAAATTTTATAATCTGAATAAAATAGATATAAATATTGAGTCAACATACCATATCCAGGCCCTATTTCTATCACTGTATCATAATTTTTAAAAGATAAATTTTCAACTATTTTCTTTGCTATATTTTTATCTTTTAAGAAATATTGATCAAATTTTTTTCTATATATAGAATATCGCATACCGCAAATATAGAGAATATTATCTGTATCTTTCATATATTTGAAAAATGTATTAAATGTATTAAACGTATAGTAATTTTTTTAATTTTTAATAATGTTTCAAACTTCTTTCATAAAGAAAAATAAAAAAAAATTTTTATTAGGATTAGAAAAACGGAACTTTGATAAAGTTTTTTTAGTAGATAAAATATTATTGTTAGATGAAAAAAGAAAAAAGATCCAAACATCCTTAAATAAAATATTGGAAAAAGAAAATATTTTTTCTAATAGAATTGGAGAAATTTTAAATTATGATTCAGAAAATAAATCTGAAATAGACATTTTAAAAAAACGATCTTTTTCCTTGAAAAAGGATAAAAACATTCTTAATGATAAATTAAAAAAAATTACTAAAGATTTAGAAAATAATTTAGATCAAATTCCAAATATTCCAGATGATAAAGTAAAAAAAAAAAGTAATGATATTATTTTTTTACAAGATAAGATCTGTTTTCCTATTTTAGAAAAACCTCTTCCTCATTGGGAGTTATCTAAGAAATTTAAATTATTTGATTTAAGTTTAGGAACAAAAATATGTGGAAGTGGTTTTTCTGTTTATATGGGAAAATGTGCTAAATTACAAAGGAGTTTAATACAGTATTTTTTAGATCAGAATATAAAAGCTTCTTATGAAGAATATGTTTTGCCATATTTAATAAATGAAAATTCTGGATATGCTACTGGACAAATTCCAGATAAAGAAAATCAAATGTACTTTCTAGAAAAAGAAAATTTCTATCTTATTCCTACTGGAGAGATCCCTCTTATGAACTGTTATAGAAATAAAACATTTACGTACACTAATCTTCCAGTTAAAGCAACTACTTACACTTCATGTTTTAGAAGAGAAGCTGGTTCTTATGGAACTAAAGTAAGAGGATTAAATAGATTACATCAATTTGATAAAGTTGAAATTATTCAAATTACTACTTCTGAAAATTCTTCTCATTCTTTAGAAGAAATGATTTCACATGTTAAGAATATTATTCAATCTTTAAATTTACCATTTCGCATAATTTGTGTAAGTGGGGAGGATCTTGGATTTTCTTCTGCGATAACTTATGATTTTGAAGTTTATTCCATAGCACAAAAAAAATGGTTAGAAGTTAGTTCTGTATCAAATTGTACGAATTTTCAGTCTAATCGATTGAAAATTCGTTATAAAAATATTCATGGAGAAATAAAACTATGTCATACTCTTAATGGAAGCGCTTTAGCTTTACCTAGAATTATTGCTGTTCTACTAGAAAATAATCAAACTAAAACACATATTAATATTCCTAAAGTTTTGATCTCATATACAGGATTTGATAAGATTAAGTAAAAGTTTTTCATATGAAAGTGACTGAATATATAGATAATGCAAAAAATAGTTTATTTTCCTTTGAAATATTACCTCCTTTAAGAGGACATGATATTCAAGATATTTTTTCTACTTTAGATCCTCTTATGGAGTTTCATCCTCCTTTTATTGATGTTACTTATCATCGTGAAGAATTTATTTATGTAGAAAAAGAAAATGGTCTTTTACAAAGGAAAAAAATATCCAGAAGACCTGGGACTGTAGGGATTTGTTCCGCTATTATGAATAAGTATGGTGTAGATGCAGTTCCGCATCTTATTTGCGGAGGTTTTAACAAACAAATGACAGAAAATGCTTTGATAGATCTTAATTTTTTAGGAATAGATAATGTTTTAATTCTTAGAGGTGATCCTCTTAACTCTGAAAAGAGTTTCTTTGCAAAAGAAGATGGACATAGATATGCTGTAGAACTTGTAAAACAAGTAAAAAATTTGAATCAAGGAAAATATCTTGATAAGACTTTTATTAAGCAAAAAAATTATCCATTATTTAATTTTTGTGTTGGAGTAGCTGGATATCCAGAAAAACATTTAGAAGCTCCTAATATGGAGAGTGATTTATTTTTTTTGAAAAAAAAAGTTGATGCAGGAGCTGATTATATTGTTACTCAAATGTTTTTCGATAATAAAAAATATTTTTCTTTTGTAAAGAAATGTAGATCTGAAGGAATTTCTGTACCAATAATTCCAGGAATAAAACCTATTTCATCCAAACATCAATTAAATAGTCTTCCTGCTCGTTTTTATCTAAGCATTCCTAATGAATTAGTGAAAGAAGTGGAAAAAGCTAAAGATAAAAAAACGGTATTCCATATTGGAATTGAGTGGGCTATACATCAGTCTAAAGAGTTAAAAAATTCTGGTGTAAAAGTTATTCATTATTATACAATGGATAAACCAGAAAATATTTACCAAGTAGTTCAAGCTATTTATTAGATAAAAAGATGATTTATCAATTAATATTATATGTAAAGAGTTTCTTTTATAGATTTTATTATTTTTTCTTCATTAGGATACCAAATTTTAATTAAATTAGAAGCATAAGGAGCAGGTGTATCTAATAGTGTTATTCTATTTATAGGTGCATCTAAATAATCAAATGCTTTTTTTTGTACAAAATATGAAATTTCAGAACCAACAGATGAAAACGGCCATGATTCTTCTAGGATTACTAATCGATTTGTTTTTTTTACAGAATTCAATATAGAATCATAATCTAATGGTCGAATAGTACGAATATCTATAACTTCTACGTTTATATTTTCTTTATCTAATTTTTTTGCTATTTTCATAGCTGTTTTTATAATTTTCCCAAAAGAAACTAAACTAACATCAGTTCCTTTTTTTTTTATATCAGCTATTCCTATTGGAATAGTGTATTCTTTTTCTGGAATCATCATTTTATCTGCGTACATTTGTTCAGATTCCATAAAAATTACTGGATTATTATCTCTTATTGCCGATTTTAAAAGACCTTTAGCATCATAAGGATTACATGGAATTATAACTTTTAATCCAGGGCAACTTGCATACCAGCTTTCAAATGATTGAGAATGTGTAGCTCCTAATTGTCCTGCGTATCCGGTAGGTCCTCTAAAAACAATAGGAATACTCCATTGTCCTCCACTCATATAACGTATTTTTGCCGCATTGTTAATAATTTGATCCATAGCTACAAGAGAAAAATTAAAAGTCATAAATTCAATTATAGGTCTACATCCATTCATTGCAGAACCTATTCCTATTCCAGAAAAACCTAATTCTGATATAGGGGTATCAATGACTCTTTTTGGACCAAATTCTTCTAACATTCCTTTGGAAGCTTTGTAAGCACCATTGTATTCAGCTACTTCTTCTCCCATAAGATAAACAGAGTTATCTCTTCTCATTTCTTCACTCATAGCTTCTGCGATCACTTGACGGAAAGTTTTTTCTTTCATATTATAATGAATAGGCATAAAATTCTTTTTTATGGAAAAATATATAAAAAAGAACGGAAAAGAAAGAATAATCTTTCTTTTCCGTTACAAAAAAAAACAATAACTAAAATTAGTTATTGTTTTTTTCTTTTTCTAACTTTTCCTTTTCTAACTTTTCTTTTAGTTTTTTTATTAATTCTTCCTTTTCCTTTTCTAACTTTTCTTTTTCTCTATCCTCTTCTCTTATTATTTTTGATAATTTTCCTAAAAATATATTTTTTTCCCTAATACCTTTTAATTTTCCTTTTGCAACTTCTTTTTCTTTAAAAAATTCTTTTTTAGCTTTCATTTCTTCTTCTGAACCTTTTTGTTTGGAGCGCATTATCTTTTTTTTCTTTATTATTTCGTTCAGTACCTCCTTTTGATATTTTACCAAATCTTCAAATTCATCGTAACTGATATCACTCTCTTTTTTTAATTTTTCTAGTTTTTTTTCTTTTTCTTTTATTTTTTCAGATATCTCTTCTATCTCTTTGCTTTTAAATTCAATAGGAGGGGGAGTTGGAGAAGGTGTAGGAAGTGATTTTTCTACTGAAGTATTATTATCGTTAGAAAACGATTTTTCTTCTTCTGAGGAATCATCATCATTGCAGGATATAACAATACATGCTAGTATTATTGCGGAGATTAATGATTTTATTGGAATATTCATGATAAAAAAATTTAAATTTTAATGAAATTAAATATATAAAAAATTTGTTAAATAAATAATTTTATATATATTATATAATATAGAAAAAAATATATAATATGAAATAAAATAAACAATAGATTTTGTAAAATCTAAAAATATCCTATATTTAATTTTAATTATTTAGTGTAGTGTATGAAATTAGTGTAGTGTATGAAATTTAAATCTATTAAAAATAGATAATTTTTGTTTTCCTATGGATGAATTTATAAAATTAGCTATAAGAGGAATTTCCTTAAGTCAAATACAATCTGGAATATACGTATTGTTACTTGAAGAAGAATCTGGAAAAATAAAACTTCCCATTATCATAGAAGGAGTACAAGCGCAATCTATTGCTTATGCTATTAGTAAAAAAGATCCGTCTAGATCTTTTACTCATGATTTATTTTTCACTTTTGCACAAGTTTTTTGTATAAAATTAAAATCTGTTGTTATTTATAAATTAATAAATGGAATATTTTTTTCTTACATTTTATTTGAATACAATGAAAAAGAAAATGAACTAAATCAAGAAGAAAATAAAAAAAAGGAATATAAAATAGAATCTAGAACTTCTGATGCTGTTGCTTTAGCTGTTAGATTCCAAGCACCTATTTATACAACAAAAGAAATATTTGATCAAGCAGGAATTTATTTTGAAAATGGATTTCCTATTGATAAAGAAAATGAAAATGCTGAATTTGGAGATAATAATATTTTCATTTTTTTTAATGAAAAAAGCCAACAAGATTTAGAGAAAATGACAGATAAAGATTTAAACGCTCTATTAAATCAAGCTGTTGTCAACGAGTGTTATGAATTAGCTGCAAAAATTAAAAAAGAATTGGATAGAAGAGAATAAATAATTCTAATTATTTTTTTTTTCAAATCTTATAAAACTGTAATTATATAAGTGATCTTCATCTTTTTCGTAAAAAAATTCATGTACTTTTATCCAATTTTTTCTATTTATTATTGGAAATTTTGCATCTCCATTAAATTTTTTATGAACTAATGTTAATTCTATTATATCTGCTTTATCAATCATAGATCTATACACTTTTTCTCCTCCAATAATGAATATTCTATCATAGGTAAAATCCATAATTTCTTTTATGGAAGAAATAGTTTTTATTTTTTTTTTAAAAAAACCAATCGTATTTTTTGTTAAAATAATATTTTCTCTATTTGGAAGTATTTTTCCAATGGAATCAAAGGTTTTTCTTCCCATAATTATAGTTTCTCCAACAGTTAATGTTTTAAAACGTTTTAAGTCATTAGGTAAATGCCACATTAATTTGTTATTTTTTCCTATAAATCTATTTTTTGATACAGATGCAACAATAATAATTTTCATTATTATTATAATATTTCAATTTTTTTTATAATTTTAATAAAATTATGGATATTTCAATTAAATATAACCCAAGATTAGTAGAAAAAAAAATATATGATTATTGGATAAATGGTAATTATTTTTCATCTATTCCAGATGATCGAATTCCTTATACCATAATAATGCCACCTCCTAATATTACTGGAATTCTTCATATAGGACATATATTAAATAATACTATTCAAGATATATTGATTAGATATGCTAGAATGAATGGATATAATTCTTGTTGGATTCCTGGTACAGATCATGCTTCTATTGCAACAGAAGCAAAAATTGTTTCTTTATTAAAAGAAAAAGGACTTTCTAAAGAAATCTTGGGGAGAAGAAAATTTTTATCTTTTGTTTTAGAATGGACAAAAAAGCATAAGAATATTATATTTAATCAACTAAAAAGATTAGGATGTTCCTGTGACTGGAGTCGTATTCAGTTTACAATGAATGAAAAACTATCAAAATCCGTTATAAGAGCTTTTATTGATTTATATAATAAAGGATATATATACAGAGGGGATCATGTTGTAAATTGGGACCCAGAAGCTAAAACTACTATTTCTAATGAAGAAGTTCTTTATAAAGAACAGATAGGTAGACTTTATTATATCAGATACAAAATACAATATGAAGAGAACTACGTTACTATAGCAACAACTCGTCCTGAAACAATGTTTGGAGATACGGCTATCTGTATTCATCCAAATGATACTCGTTATTATAATTTAAAAGGAAAATATGCTGAAATACCAATGACTAATAAATTTATTCCTATTATACAGGATTCATATGTAGATATGAATTTTGGAACAGGTTGTTTAAAAGTAACTCCAGCGCATGATATTAATGATAAAAACATTGCTGATAAACATCAGTTAGATATAATTGATATCTTTAATGATGATGCTACTCTAAATGAAAAATGTCCCTCCGTATATAGGGGAATGGATCGTTTTGACGCAAGGAAAAAGATTATTGAAGATTTAAAAAAATTTGGTTTTTTTGTTCGTTGTGAAAAATTAAAACAAAAAATTGGTTTTTCAGAAAGAACATTTTCTGTCATAGAACAGAAATCATCTCTACAATGGTTCTTAAAAATGAAAAAACTGTCTGTTCCCGCTATAGAATCCGTAAAAAATGGAGACATCAAATTTCATCCAAATGAATTAAAAAAAAGTTATTTTCAGTGGATGAATAATATAAAAGATTGGAATATATCTAGACAATTATGGTGGGGACATCGTATTCCTGTTTATTATTATGGAAATGGAGATTATGATTTTGTAGTAGCGGAAAATTTTAAAATAGCTTTGGAGAAAGCTAAATTTAAAACTAAAAATCCACATATAAAAATATGGCAAGATAAAGATGTTTTAGATACTTGGTTTTCTTCTTGGTTATTACCAGTATCTGTATTTAATGGAATTATATATCCTAAAAATGATGAAATACGCTATTATTATCCAATAGAGGATATGGTAACAGGTTCTGATATATTATTCTTTTGGATTGCTCGCATGATTATATCAGGTTTTTTTTTCAAAAAAAGTAAACCATTTAAAAAAGTTTATTTTACTGGAATTATTAGAGATTCTGAAAATAATAAAATATCAAAATCATTAAATAATTCTCCAAATCCAATAGATTTAATTGAAAAATATGGAGCAGATGCTATTCGTATGGGACTTATATTAAAAACTAGTGCAGGAAAAGATTTTCATTTTAATGAAGAGATATGTTTACAAGGAAGTAACTTTTCTAATAAGATATGGAATGCTTTTCGTTTGATAAAAAGTTGGAATATAGATGAAAATGAAAATATTTATGAATCATCTAAAATTGCTATGTTGTGGATTAAAAATCGTTTTTATTCTGTTCTAGACTCTTTTGAAAACTTTTTCAAGGAATATAGATTTGATGAATCATTAATGATTTTGTATAAGTTTATATGGTATGATTTTTGTTCATGGTACCTAGAAATTGTTAAACCTAATAATAAAATCATATCGAAAATAGTTTATTTTAATACAATTTTTTGGTTTGAAAATATATTAAAATTGTTACATCCATACATGCCTTTTATCTCAGAAGAGATTTGGAATATTATTGGTAAAAGAAAAAAAGAAGAAGCTTTAACTATTTCTTCCTGGCCAAAAAAAAATATTTATGATAATAATGTTTTATATTGTTTTGAAAGAACAACTAAGGTGATATCAAAAATACGTCATATAAGAAATATGGTAAATATTTCTTATAAGGAAAGTCTTTTATTATATGTAGAAAATAAAAAAGATAACAAAATATATGATTCAATTATATTGAAATTATCGAATTTAACTAAAATAATTTCTGTATCAAAAGAACCTGTTAATATTTCATTTATTCCATTTTTTTTAGGAAAGGATAAATTTTATTTATCCATAAATAAAAATTCTGTATCCCGTAATAATATTGTTCATTTAGAGAAAAAAATTAAATATTTTTGCAATTTATTATCTACAATTAGACAAAATTTGTCTAATGATAGATATTTAAAATCTGTTCCTAGAGAACTTCTTTTAAAAGAAAGAAAAAAGGAAAGTGATACTTTAGAAAAAATAAATAATTTAAAAAAAAATTTGGAATACATAAAAAAAATGAAATAAACTAATTACCAATTTCCACTACTTCCTCCACCTCCAAAATTTCCTCCACCTCCAAAACTATCGAAATCATCTTCATTTTCATCATCATTAAAATTTTTATTTAATGGGAATAAAAAATTGATAAAAAATAATGTATTTAATAAAGATGGATCACCTATTTTTAAAAAAATAAGTAGTATAACTAAAAATAAAAAAATATAACCTAAGTAGTATGATTTACTAGTTATTTTTTTATTTTCTTTTTTAAATTTTCCCTGTAATATTTGAAATATATTTTGAAGACTTAAATCTATAGCTTGATAATAAAAATTATTTTTTAGTAATGGTTTTACTTTTTTTATAATTTTTATAGTTGATAAATCAGTTAAATATGGTTCTATTCCATATCCGTTTTGAATAGATATTTTTTTATCATTTACAGATAATAAGATTATAATTCCATTATTTTTATGCAATTTTCCTATTTTCCATTTCTCTCCCCATTTTATAGCTAAAAAATTTGGATCTTCTCCATGAAGATCTTGGATTATTGTAACTAAAATTTCTGTAGATGTTTCTTTAGAATAAAGAATTAATTTTTTATTTAATTTTTCTATTTCTATGTTTGATAAAATTCCTACATAATCCTGAATAGGGATTATTTTTTTGGGTGGGGTTGGTATATTAAATTGTCCTTTAGCTGAATCTGTGTATAATAATACTGAAATTAATAATAATATGAATAATAAATTAATAAATTTTATCATATTCTTTGAGAAATATTATTTTTTAATCAGAAAAATCTACAGATGGAGATTTTTCTGATCCTATTTTAGATTTGAAATACCCTTTTTCTTTGAAATCTGAAAAATAATTTGCAATAACAATTTTTGGAAATTGATTTCTGTAAGTATTGAAATTGTTAACTTTTTCATTAAAACGAATTCTCTCTATATTAATACGATTTTCTGTCCCTTCTAATTGATTTTGTAATTCTGAAAAATTTTGTGTAGACTTTAATTGTGGATAGTTTTCTACTATTAATAAAAATCTGTTTATAGAATGATTTAATCCATCCTGTGCTTTTTGGAATTTGTTTATTTGATTTTGATTCAAATTATTTGGATTTACACTTATAGAAGTAGCTTTAGATCTAGATTCTATAATTTGGTTTAATGTATTTTTTTCAAAATTTGCAGAACCCTTGACAGTGTTTACTAAGTTTGGAATCAATTCCAATCTACGTTGGTAAACATTTTCAACTTGTCCCCATTGTGTTTTTATATTTTCATTTAGTTTTACTAATTCGTTATAGATATTTATACTCCATATTCCTATTGAAATTAAAAATATAAAAATAGAAGAAATAATAATTAGAAAACTTTTTTTCATGTTTGTATTGTATTAAGTATTTGTTTTATTTATTATTAATAATTTATTATCCATTGATCAATTAATTAATTTACTATAGAAAATTTCTCTGTTAGGAAAATAAAATTGATATTCTTTAATAGCTTTTTCATTACTATCTGATCCATGTATTGCATTTTTTTCTAAAGAAGTAGCATATAGATTTCTTATAGTTCCTTTTTTAGCTTTAATTGGATTTTTATCTCCTATTAAGATTCTAAAATCTTTTACAGCATTTTCTTTTTCTAAAACAATTAATACTATAGGTCCAGAAGACATAAATTTAACTAGAGAATTAAAGAAAAATTCTTTTTCATGTTCTTCATAAAATTTTTTTGCTTCTTTTCTAGATATTCTTATCATCTTAATTCCTATTATATTAAATCCTGCATGAATAATTTTTGATAAAATAGGAACTAGATAGTTCTTTTGAACTGCATCTGGTTTTATAATAGAAAAAGTAATTTCTCTATACAACATATGAAATTATAATTATGAAGAAAATCTAAAATTAAATAAAGAAATTCATAAATAAAAATTACTGTATTTTCATGTGAAAAAATTAATAATATGAATAATAGGTATAATAGTGTTATAGATGATGAAGATAACTCTTTTGAATCCTTCCAAAAAAAAGTTCTAAATGATTATAAATTGGCAAGAATTAGCAGAGAAACTAGTATTCTAGGACGAAAAGAAGTATTAAATGGTAGAGCAAAATTTGGAATATTCGGAGATGGAAAAGAAATACCTCAATTAGCTATGGCAAGAGTATTTAAAAATGGAGATTTCAGATCTGGATATTATAGAGATCAAACTTTTATGATGGCTATTGGAGCTTTAACTGTTAAAAATTTTTTTTCCCAATTGTATGCTCATTCAGATTTATCTGCTGAACCAGTTTCATCTGGAAGGATGATGACTGCACATTTTGGGACTAGATTTTTAAATGAAGATGGTAGTTGGAAAGAACTTATAAAAGAAAAAAACTCTAGTGCAGATATTTCTTCTACAGCTGCTCAAATGCCAAGATTATTAGGATTAGCTCAAGCGTCTAAAATTTACAAAAAATTAAAAACCTTAAGAAAATCTCATAAGATATTTTCTTCTAATGGTAATGAGGTGGCTTTTGGCTCTATTGGTAATGCTAGTATATCTGAAGGTTTATTTTGGGAAACTTTAAATGCGGCTTCTGTGCTACAGATTCCTCTAATTATTTCTATTTGGGATGATGAATATGGAATATCTGTTCCCAATAAATATCAATTTTCAAAAAAAAATATTAATGATCTATTGTATGGATTTCATAGGAATGAAAAGGAAAAAGGAATAGAAATTATCCAAGTGAATGGATATGATTATATGGATTTAATAAGAAAATATGTTAAAGCAGATAAAATAGCACGTTATGAATATGTTCCAGTTATTATACATGTAAAAAATTTAACTCAACCGCAAGGTCACTCTACTTCTTCTTCACATGAAAGATACAAATCTAAAGAAAGATTACGATGGGAAATTAATAATGATGGAATTAAAAAATTTAGAGATTGGATTTTAAAGTTTAGGTTTGAAACTGATAAAAAATATTTTAAGAAAATTGCAAATATTTGTTTGCTAGATAAAATAGATTTAGAAGCGAAAACTTATGTAAAAAATGAGCAAGAAAAAGCATGGATAGAATTTCAAAAACCTATTAGTAATATTAAAAATGAAGTTATAAATATTATAGGAAAATTGTATGATGCTTCCATGGATAAAAAATGGATACAAAAATATGTAAAAAAATATATAAGAGAGTTGCATGATTCTAAATATCATACAAAAAAATCAATATTTCATATTGCACGAAAGTTTTTATATCTTCTTTCTCAAGTAGAATATTTTCCTCAAAAAAATTATTTAAAAGAATGGATTAAAAAAAAATATTCTAAAGAACAAGAAAATTATTCTTCACATTTATATAGTGTTTCTAAAAAATCTTCAATAAAAATTTCAGAAGTTTTTCCAGTTTATAAGAAGGATAAGGATTTTGTAGAAGTTGATGGAAGAATTGTCTTAAGAGAAAATTTTGATAAATTATTGGAATTATATCCTGATCTTTTAATCTTTGGAGAAGATGTTGGAAAAATAGGAGATGTAAATCAAGGGTTAGAAGGTCTTCAAAAAAAATATGGAGAAACTCGTGTTTTTGACACTGGAATACGTGAATCTACTATTCTAGGGCAAGGAATAGGTCTTGCTATGCGTGGTCTTAGACCTATAGTTGAAATTCAATATATAGATTATATCTTGTATGCTCTACAAATTATGAGTGATGATCTTGCTTGTTTACATTATAGAACAAAAGGTGGGCAGAAAGCTCCTGTTATTATTAGGACTAGAGGTCATAGATTAGAAGGAATATGGCATTCAGGATCTCCTATGGGAGGTATTATAAATTATTTAAGAGGTATTTTAGTTCTTGTTCCTAGAAATATGGTGAAAGCAGCGGGGTTTTATAATACTTTATTATCTGGAGATGACCCTGCGCTAGTAGTAGAATGTTTAAATGGATATAGAATAAAGGAAAAAATACCATGTAACTTAGGTTTTTTTAGAACACCTATTGGAATAGTAGATGTTACAAGAAAAGGGAAAGACATCACTATGGTTACGTATGGTTCTACATGGAGAATCGTTAATGAGGCAGCTGAAGAATTATTTAAAATCAATGTAGATGCTGAAATTATTGATATTCAATCTTTATTGCCTTTTGATTTACAAAAAGATATTGTAAAAAGTTTACAAAAAACAAATAGATTATTAATTATAGATGAAGACGTTCCAGGAGGAGCCTCTGCTTATATTTTACAGAAAATATTAGAAGAACAAAAAGGATACTATTATTTAGATATTCCTCCTGTTACGATTACAGCTAAAGAGCATCGTCCACCTTATGGTT
The DNA here is from genome assembly GCF_014252055.1 of Blattabacterium cuenoti. Taxonomy (GTDB): domain Bacteria; phylum Bacteroidota; class Bacteroidia; order Flavobacteriales; family Blattabacteriaceae; genus Blattabacterium; species Blattabacterium cuenoti_D. The sequence continues at coordinate 193,195 of NZ_CP059208.1, read as the reverse complement.
CTGATGGAGATTATTTTTCTAAACCTTCTGTAGAAAATATTGTAGAAAAAGGATTAGAAATGATGGAAAAATAAAAAATTTTTTAAAAAAAAGAATAATTATTTATTATTATATTTGTTTTTATTAATTTTCTTTGAAAGTTATGAAAATAGATAGGGCATTAAATTCAAGAATTAATCAAATTGATTTTGATAAAATTTCTTTTGGTAGTCATTATTCTGATCATATGTTTCGTTCTGAGTTTATAAATGGTAAATGGACAAATTCTATTATAGAACCTTTTGGAAAAATAAGATTTTCACCTATATCTCTTGTTTTTCATTATGGACAAGCTGTATTTGAAGGAATGAAGGCTTATAAAGATAAAAATAATGAAGTTTTTTTATTTCGTCCAAAAGAAAATTTTAAAAGGATTAATAGATCCGCTAAACGTTTAGAGATGCCATCTATTCCAGAAGAAGTTTTTATGAATGGATTAAAAAGATTGATAGATATAGATAGAAATTGGATTCCAAAATATTATGGAAAATCCTTGTATATACGTCCATTTTTAATAGCAACAAATGGAGTATTATCAGCAAAACCTTCTAAAAACTATATGTTTATAATTATCTCTACTCCTGCAGATTCTTATTATAAACATCCTCTTAAAGTTAAAATAGAAGAGAAATACAGTCGTTCTGCATCAGGAGGTGTTGGTTTTACTAAAGCAGCTGGAAATTACGCTTCTTCTTTTTATCCTACTAGATTAGCAAATGAAAATGGATTTGATCAAATTTTATGGACAGATTCTTCTACACATACTATGATAGAAGAATCAGGAACTATGAATGTTTTTTTCTTATTAAAAAAGAAGCTTATAACACCAAAAGCAAATGATAATATTTTGAGTGGAATTACTTGTAAAAGTATTATTGATCTAGCAAAAATGGATAATATTTCTGTAGAAGAAAGAGACTTGAGTGTTTCAGAGGTTATAGAAGGATTAAAAAATGGAGAATTGAAAGAAGCTTTTGGTTGTGGAACAGCTGCTGTTATAAATTATTTTGAAATAATTAATTACAGAAAAACTAATTTTAGGTTACCGTATATTCCAGAAAATAAACGAATATCTATTCGTTTAAAGAAAATGTTATTAGATATACAGCATAATTTATCAGAAGATCCTTTTGGATGGAGAATGCATATATAAAAATATTGTATGAATGATAATTTTCAATATATAGAAGAAATAATAAGAAAATATATTTATGTTTTATATAAACTAGATTCTCGTACAGAATTAGATTTTCAGTATACTAAAAAAGAACATAAAGGAGATCTAACTTTAGTTTTGTTTTCTTTATCTAAAAAGTTAAATAAATCAGTAGAAGAGGTAGGAAATAATATAGGAAATTGTGTACAAAAAGAATTGAAAGGTTTAGTATTTTTTTCAATAGTAGGAGGTTTTTTAAATTTTATTTTTGAAGATAAATATTATGGTATTATTCTTAGGAAAATGTTAAGTTTAGATTTTTTTCATGAAAAATCAAAAAAAACATCAAAAAAAATTATCATAGAATTTTCATCTCCAAATGCTAATAAACCCCTTCATTTAGGACATATGAGAAATAGTCTTATTGGAAATTCTCTATCAGAAATTTTAAAAACACTAGGAAATAAAATAATTAAAGTTCAGATAATTAATGATAGAGGAATACATATATGTAAATCTATGATAGCATGGTTGAAATTTGGAAAAGGAAAAACTCCTGACAGTGAAAAAGAAAAAGGAGATCATTTTGTTGGAAAATATTATAATTTATTTGATAAAATTTGTAATGAGGAAATGAATAAAAATACGAAAGTATATAAAAAAATTCAAGTTCCATCAATTTTGAATCAGGCAAGAATTCTTTTGAAAAACTGGGAAGAAGGAGATTATGAGACTAGAAATGTTTGGAGAATTATGAATAAATGGGTTTATAGTGGATTCGATAAAACTTATCAAAAATTAGGAATAACTTTTGATGAAATAGAATATGAAAGTAATATTTATGAAATTGGAAAAAAAATAATTATAGAAGGTTTAAAAAAAGGAATTTTTTTTAAAAAAAAAGATGGATCAATTTGTGTTGATTTAATTAAAGAAGGATTTGATGAAAAAATTTTATTAAGATCTGATCAAACTTCTGTATATATCACTCAAGATATCGGAACAGCAGTAGAACGTTTTAAAAAATATAATATGGATAAATTAATCTATATTGTTGGAAGAGAACAAGATTATCATTTTCAAGTTCTTTTTATTATATTAAAACGTTTAGGGTATACATGGGTAGATAAATTATTACATTTATCTTACGAAATGGTATACTTACCAAGTGGAATAATGAGATCCAGAGAAGGAAAGGTAATAAATGCAGATAGTATTATTTCAAAAATGTTTTCTATTGCAAGAAATACTTTTTCAGAAAAGTATTTTAAATCTAAAGAAGAAATAAATAAATCTTCTGAAATAATAGCTTTAGGAGCTTTAAAATTTTTTTTTCTTAAAATAGCCCCCAATAAAAAAATTGTTTTCCATCCAGAAAAATCCATAGATTTTAAGGGAAAAACTGGAACGTATATTCAATACACTTATTCAAGAATTCGTTCGTTAGAAAAAAAATTTTTTGAATTATGTTCATTAGTTAACCATTGTTGGTCAAATTTTAAATTTGATATCTATCAAAAGAATATGATTAAAATTATTCAAAAATATCCATTAGTAGTAAAAAAATCAGCAAATCATTTAAATCCATCTTTAATAGCAAATTATGTTTATGAAGTAGCTAAAACTTTTAATCATTTATACCAAAATAAAAAACTTATAGATCCTATGAATTTATTTTATAGTAATATGTCTATGAATATTATTCATGTAACAGGAAATATTTTGAAATTTTGTATGAATTTATTAGGAATAAAAATGTTAGATCGTATGTAAATAAATATAAATAACTTGATTAGATATGTTTAAAAATTTACAAAAAAAAATTGATAAGTCTCTTCAAATTTTAAAGGGGAATAATAAAATAACGGAAATTAATATTGCAAATTCTTTGAAAGAAATTAGTAAAGCACTTATAGATGCAGATGTTAATTATAAAATTGCTAAAAATTTTATTAAAAAAGTTAAGGAAAAGTCTGTTGGAAGACAAGTAATTACTTCGTTAAACCCAAGACAATTAATGATAAAGATAGTATATGATGAATTAGTTTTGTTAATGGGTGGTAAGAGTAAGGAAATAAATATTTCTAAAACTAAAAATCCTTCTATTATATTAATATGTGGATTACAAGGAAGTGGAAAAACAACTTTTTCTGCTAAACTAGCTCTATTTTTAAAGAAAAAAAATTATTATCCATTATTAGTAGCTGCAGATATCTATCGTCCAGCAGCTGTAGATCAGTTAAAAATTCTTGTAGAAAAAATTGATATTCCTGTTTTTTCTAAAAAAACATCTGATATTTTAGATATATTAGATCAATCTATACTATACGCTTCTAAAAAAAAAAGAAATGTAATCATTATAGATACAGCTGGAAGATTATCTATTGATAAAGTTATGATGGATGAGATAAAAAATATCTACAAATATTCTAATCCAGATGAAACTTTATTTGTTGTAGATTCAATGACAGGACAAGATGCTATAAACACTGCTGAATGTTTTTCAAATGTATTGAATTTTAATGGAATTGTAATGACAAAATTAGATGGAGATAGTAGGGGAGGAGCTGCTATAACTATATCTAGTTTAATAGGTAAACCAATTAAATTCATTAGTAATGGAGAAAGAATAGAAGATATAGAAGTATTTCATCCAGATAGAATAGCTAACAGAATTTTGGGAATGGGAGATGTAGTTTCGTTGGTTGAAAAAGTACAAGAACAGTTTGATGAAAAAAGGACAAAAAATATTTATAATAAAATATCAAAAGATCGTTTCAATTTTGAAGATTTATTAGAACAGTTTAAACAAGTAAGAAAAATAGGAAGTATAAAAAATATTGTATCAATGATACCTGGTATGGAAAAGTTTTTTGGTATTTTAAATGATAAAGAAGATTCTTTTAAAGAAATAGAAACAATTATTTTATCAATGACTCCTTATGAAAGAAAAAATCCAAAAATACTTAATAATATTAGTAGGAGAAAAAGAATATCTGTAGGAAGTGGAATTTCATTAAATCATATAGATTCTTTTTTAAAAAAATTTTATAGTATGAATAAAATCATGAAAAAAATTAATACTAGTTCCAGACAGGATCTCATAAAAGATTTTTTGTCAAAAATGATGCAAAGGTAATATTAATATTTAAATTAAATTAATTTCAATAAAAATTTTATTTTATTGAAATTAATTTTAATTTTGTTCCTTTGATATTTGATATTTTTAATAATTACAATAGGATTAATGTTCCATTTGTAATTTTAATTGAAACATGATGAAAGGTTTTTTAAATAGAGATAGATTTTTAAACATTTTAGAAAATGTAGAAAATGTTTGGGACATTGTCATTATTGGAGGTGGAGCTACAGGATTAGGTATAGCTCTTGATTCTGCTTCTAGGGGATATAAAACTTTACTTTTAGAACAATCAGACTTTTCTAAGGGTACTTCTAGTAGAAGTACAAAATTAGTTCATGGTGGAATACGATATTTAGCTCAGGGAAATATAAAATTAGTTTATGAAGCTTTACAGGAAAGAGGTTTATTATTAAAAAATGCTCCTCATTTAGTTAAAAAGAAAAAATTTGTGATTCCAATTTTTAGTTGGAGAATGGCTTTTTTATATTGGAGTGGTTTAAAGATTTATGAATGGTTAGCCGGAACTTTAAGTTTTGGAAAATCAAGATTTCTATCTAAAAATGAAATTATTCATAATTTTCCAGGAATTAAAAGTAATAAATTAAAAGGAGGTATTCTATATTATGATGGACAATTTGATGATGCACGTTTAGCTATTAATTTAGCACAAACTTGTGTAAAAAATGGTGGTGTTTTATTAAATTATTTTCAAGTAAAGAATTTAATAAAAAAAGAAGATAATAAAATATCTGGAGTTATTGCTTGCGATATTGAAACTAAAAAAGAATATAATATTTATTCAAAAATAGTTATTAACGCTACAGGTATTTTTTCTGATATCATTTCAAAAATGGATGACTCTACTTGGCCAACATTAATAAAACCAAGCCAAGGGACACATATTATATTAAATAAATCGTTTTTTAGTAGTTCAGATGCTATAGTGATTCCAAAAACTACTGATGGTAGAGTTTTGTTTTGCGTTCCATGGTATGATCATGTTTTAGTTGGAACAACAGATACTTGTTTAGAAAAAAGTGTCCTAGAGCCAAAACCTTTAGAAGAAGAAATAGATTTTATTTTACAAAACTTCAAAAAATATTTTATTTTTAATCCAAAAAAAAGTGATATACTGAGCGTTTTTTCTGGATTAAGACCTCTTGTTTTACCTAAAAATTCATCTTCTATAACTAAAACCAAAGATATTTCAAGGTCTCATAAACTTATGATTAGTGCTTCTGGGCTGATAAGTATTATAGGTGGAAAATGGACAACATATAGAAAAATGGCGGAAGAAACGGTAAACAAAGCTATTGAAATAGGAAAATTTAATAAAATGCCATCTATAACAAAAAATCTTAAGATTTATGGATCTTATTCTTCATATGAAAATAAAAATTTCCGTTGGAAAAAATATGGAGAAGATGAATATTATATTAGAAAATTAATTGAAGAAAATCCTCTATTAGGAGAACCGTTAATATCCAATTGTTCTTATTATTCGACTAAGGCTGAAGTTATATGGATGGTTCGTAATGAAATGGCTAGAACTATTGAAGATGTTTTAGCAAGAAGATTTCGTCTTTTATTTTTAAACGCTAAAAAAGCAGTAGAGATAGCACCAAAAATAGCAAAATTAATGGCGAAGGAACTATCTAGAGATGAAAAATGGGAGAAATCACAAATAACTTCTTTCAAAGAATTAGCTATGCAATATCATTATCCACAGACTTAGATTAGATAAAAAAATGTCGTAATACCTTTATTTATTATCATCATATGAAAAAGTATGTACTATCATTAGATCAAGGAACTACTAGTTCTAGAGCTATTATTTTTGATAGGAGTGGGGATATTATATCCGTAGCTCAAAGAGAATTTACACAAATTTATCCTTATCCTGGATGGGTAGAACATAATGCAGAAGAGATATGGTCTACGCAAGCATCAGTTGCATTAGAGGCTATATTAAAAGCAAATTTAGAAGGAGAAAATATTGAATCAATAGGAATTACCAATCAGAGAGAAACTACTGTAGTATGGGATAAAAAAACAGGAGAACCAATTTTTAATGCCATAGTATGGCAAGATCGACGAACATCAAAATACTGCGATCGAATAAAAGGAGAAGGTTTAACTGAAATGATTAGAAAAAAAACTGGATTAATCATAGATCCTTATTTTTCTGCTACAAAAATTAAGTGGATATTAGATAACGTTCCAGGAGCAAAGAAAAAAGCTTTTTCTGGATCTTTAGCTTTTGGAACGATAGATTCTTGGCTAATATGGAATTTGACTGGAAAGGAAATTCATGTAACAGATGTTACTAATGCATCTCGTACTATGCTTTTTAATATTCATACCCTTAATTGGGACCAAGAATTAATTGATTTATTTGATATTCCAAAAACAATGCTTCCAGAAGTAAAATCGTCAAGTGAAATATTCGGTTACACAACGGGTAATATTTTATCTCATAAAATTCCAATATCTGGTATTGCAGGAGATCAACAAGCTGCCCTTTTTGGTCAAATGTGTACTAAAATTGGGATGGTAAAAAATACTTATGGAACAGGATGTTTTATGTTAATGAATGTTGGGGAAAATCCAGTATTTTCTCAAAATAATTTAATAACTACAATTGCTTGGAAAATAAAAAATAAAGTTCAATACGCTTTAGAAGGAAGTGTTTTTATTGCAGGAGCTGTTGTACAATGGCTTAGGGACGGATTAGGTCTTATATTATCTTCAAATGAAGCTGAAATTTTAGCTTCATCAGTAGAAAATACAGAAGGATTATATATGGTTCCAGCATTCTCCGGATTAGGAGCTCCTTATTGGGATCAAAAAGCAAGAGGAACTATTGTTGGAATCACAAGAGGAACTTCTTCTGCTCATTTTGTACGTGCAGCGTTAGAAAGCATTGCTTTTCAAAATATGGATGTCTTAAAAGCAATGGAAGCAGATTCTGGGATTTCTATAAAAGAACTTCGTGTAGATGGAGGTGCTACTGTAAATAAGTTACTAATGCAATTTCAATCTGATATATTAAATGTTAAAGTTGTAAAATCAAAAATTTCAGAATTAACAGCAGCAGGAGCAGCTTATCTAGCTGGATTAGCAGTAAATTATTGGACTAGTTTAGAAGAAATTCAAGATAAATGGCGATTAGAACAAATTTTTGAACCAAAAGGAATGTCTAGTCGTTTAGAAATGATTCAAGGATGGAAAAGAGCTATAAAAACTACTCGTTCTTGGTCTAATAAATAAAAAAATAAAAAAAATAAAATGACAGGAATATCTGCAGAAATTATAGGAACGACAATTTTAGTATTTTTAGGAAATGGAGTAGTAGCAAATGTTCTATTAAAAAAAACTAAAGGATCTATAAATAATAATAGTAATATAGGATGGCTTATAATTGCTATAGGATGGGCTTTAGCTGTTTTTATGGGAATTATTGTATCATCACCGTATAGTGGAGCTCATTTAAATCCATGTGTTACGATAGGATTTGCTATAGTAGGAAAATTTGAATGGAATCTTGTTCCTTTTTATATTATTTCTCAATTAATTGGATCTATGTTGGGATCTTTATTAGTATGGGTTTTATATAAAGATCATTTTAATAATACTAAAAATGAAGAAAATAAATTACTAGCAATTTTTTCTACTGTTCCTTCTATAAGAAATTTATTTTATAATTTTTTGAGTGAAGTTTTAGCTACTTTTATTTTTATATTTATTTGTTTATCTCTAACAACAGAGGGAGTCCTTTTTTTTAAAGGAGAAAAATGTATCCTAGGATTAGGATCTTTAGGTGCAGTTCCATCTTCTTTATTAGTATTAGGAATTATTTTATCTTTAGGAGGTGCAACAGGAGCTGCCATAAATCCTGCACGTGATTTAGGGCCAAGAATAATATATTCTATAATTCCAATTACTGGTAAGGGGAAAAGTGATTGGAATTACGCATTTATTCCAATATTTGGTCCTATTATTGGGTGTATAATGGCTGCATATTTATATTTAGTTATAAAAATTTTGTAATGGATAAATCAGTTCATTTTTTAAAAGAAAATGAAAATCACGATCATAGAAAAATAGGTAAAAAATTGAAATTTTTTGTTTTTTCTGATAGAGTTGGAAGTGGATTACCATTATGGTTACCAAAGGGGGTTTTTTTTAGAAAAAAATTAGAAGAATTTTTAACAAATATTCAAGAAAAATCAGGATATGAGACGGTTATAACACCACATATTGGACACAAAAAGTTATATATAAAAAGTGGACATTGGGATAAATATGGAAAAGATAGTTTTAAAACTATTAGAACCCCTAGAAAAGGGGAAGAATTTATTTTAAAACCTATGAATTGTCCTCATCATTGTGAAATTTATCGTTCTCAAGAGTGGTCATATAGAGATTTACCTGTACGTTTTGCTGAATTTGGAACAGTTTACCGTTACGAACAGAGTGGAGAACTTCATGGATTAACAAGAGTTAGATCTTTTACTCAAGATGATGCGCATATTTTTTGTACATATGATCAATTATTGGAAGAATTTAAGAAAGTAATAAATCTAGTTTTTTATGTATTTCGTTATTTAGGTTTTTTAGATTACACAGTAAGAATTTCTTTAAGAGACCCAAAAAAAAAAGAAAATTATATAGGATCCGAAATAAATTGGAAAAATGCTGAATATGCTATATTAAAAGCAGTAGAACAAGAAAAAATAAATGCGTCCATAAATTATGGAGAAGCTGCATTTTATGGTCCAAAATTAGATTTTCTTATTAAAGATTCTTTAGGAAGAAAATGGCAACTTGGGACAATTCAAGTCGATTATAATTTACCTGAAAGGTTTGATTTATTTTACAAAGGAAAGAATAATAAAAAACATCGTCCAGTAATGATACATAGAGCTCCTTTTGGTTCTTTAGAACGTCTTATAGCTATTATGATAGAACATACAAAAGGTAACTTTCCTTTATGGTTAGTTCCATTACAAGTTATTATACTTCCTATAAGTGATAAATATATAATTTATGCAAAAAAAATTTTAAATTTGATGCTAAAATACGATATTCGTGTATCTACTGATAGTAGAAATGAAAATATTTCCAAAAAAATTAGAGACGCTGAGGACAATAAAATTCCTTATATGGTAATATTAGGAGAAAAAGAAAAAAAAAATGAATTGATTTCAATACGACGTCATGGAATTGGAGATCTTGGGATATTTTCTATTGCTCATGGAGTAGATAAAATTTTTAATGAAATAAATATTAAAACTTTAAAGCTATTATAAAAAAAAAATTTCCAAGAGGGAAAAGAAAAAAAAGAATATCCCGACCATTACAAGAAAAAAAAGAAAGATATCGCATAAATAATAATATCACATCAAACAAAGTTCGTTTAGTAGGTGATTCTATTATAGAAAATGGAATTTATCCTATAGAAAAAGCTGTTCAATTTTCTAAAGATAGAGGATTAGATTTGATTGAAATAAATCCTAAATTATCTCCACCTGTGTGTAAGATACTTGATTACAAAAAATTTTTGTATGAGCAGAAAAAAAGAAAAAAACAATTTAAAGCTAAACAAATTAAAATAAATACCAAGGAAATTAGATTCGGACCACAAATAGGAGATCATGATGGAAAAGTAAAAATAAAAAGTGCTGAAAAATTTTTAATGCGTGGAGATAAAGTAAAAGTATTTGTTTTTTTTAAAGGACGTTCTATAGTATACAAAGATCAAGGAAAAATGAAATTGTTAAAGTTTGCAGAAGAAATTGGAGAATATGGAAAAGTAGAACAAATGCCTGTAATGGAGGGTAAAAGAATGTACATGATATTAGCACCTAAAAAGTTATAATTACTAAAAAAATTATGCCGAAATTAAAAAAAAAATCAGGATCGAAAAAAAGATTTAAAAAAACAGCTAATGGATATATAAAAAAAAAACATGCTTTTAAAAATCATTTACTAACTAAAAAATCAAAAAAGAGAAAACGAAATCTATCTAAATTTTCTCTATTGAATAGATCAGATAAAAAAAATATAATAAAACAAATTTAAAATTTATGCCTAGGTCTACAAATTCTGTTTCTTCCAGAAGAAGAAGAAAGAAAATATTAAAGTTAGCAAAAGGTTTTTACGGATCAAGAAGTAAAGTCTATACAGTAGCTAAAAATGCAGTAGAAAAATCTTTGCTTTATGCTTTTTCTGGAAGAAAAAAAAGGAAGAGAGATTTTAGAAAACTTTGGATTCAACGTATTAATGCAGGAGTTCGACAATATGGTAAATCATATTCGGAGTTTATGAAGAAATTATCAGAAAAGAAAATTAAAATAAATAGAAAAATTATTTCCGATATTTCAATGAATGATCCAAATAGTTTCAAAAAAATATTTGATTTTGTATATTCGAAAAATATTACCTATTAATAATTTTATTTACGATTAGTTTTCTTTTTAAATATGGTAAATAGTCAATAAATAATTTCCCTTCAATATGATCATATTCATGTTGAATAACTCGTGAACGTATACCAGTAATGTATTTTTTCTGTTTTTCCCAATTGTGATTATAATATTCGATTAATATATTTGATCTTCTTTTTACATATTCCATAACTCCAGGAATACTTAGGCATCCTTCGTTAAATTCATAATTTTTTCCATTAATTTTTAATATTCTAGCATTAATGAATACTTCTTTATATGTATTGATATTTTTTCCTTCCATAAAAGGAGTATCAACGATAAAAAGTCTAACATTTTTTCCAATTTGAGGAGCAGCTAATCCTATCCCTTGGACTTTATGTATTGTTTCAAACATATCTTTTATCAATCGATTAATTTCTTTCTTGCAAGAATTTTGTAAATCAATATCTATACTTTTTTTTCTTAAAATTGGGTTACCATAAAGAACTATAGGTAATATCATAAAAATTAATTTTTTTTAAGATAAGATTGTAGAATAATTATAGCGCTTATTTTATGTAATATTTCTTTTTTTCTTCTTTTTTTCTTTTTTATCCCTGATTCTATCATAGCATGAAATGCAATTTTAGATGTAAAACGTTCATCTAATCTATCTATCCTAATTCTAGGATATTGTAATCTAAATTTGAAAATAAATTTTTTAATATATTTTTCTATTGAAAATTCTTCATTATTTAGGTTTTTTGGTAAACCTATAACTATTTTTTCTATTGAATTTTCAATTTTAAATGATTTTAGAAAATTCATTAATTTGTTAGTAGGGATAACATCTAGTCCAAAAGCAAATTTTTTTTTAGAATCTGTAATAGATAATCCTGTCATTTTCTTTCCATAATCTATTCCCAATATTTTTGACATTTTTATTTTTATTTTTACTACTTTTGTTTTTAAATATATTATATTTTATGATAATGAGAGTAAATAGAATAAAATTGGAAATAGAAGAAGCTTGGAAGAAAAAAGATTTATGGTCTACTGAAAAAAATATAAAAAAATTAGTCAATGAAGTTATTGATCTTATAGAAAAAGGTTTAGTAAGGGTTACAAATTTTTCTAATGGAAAATGGGGAGTCAATGAATGGATAAAAAAATCTATTATTATGTTTTTTTCTGTTCAAAAAATGAATACAATAGAATTAGGTCCTTTAGAATTCTATGATAAAATACCTATAAAAAAAAATTTTAAAGAAAAAGGAATACGTGTAGTTCCTCCTGCTGTAGCAAGATATGGTTCTTATATATCTCCTGGTGTTATACTCATGCCTTCATACGTAAATATAGGAGCTTATATAGGAGAAAATACAATGATAGATACATGGGCGACAGTGGGTAGTTGTGCACAAGTTGGGAGTCGCGTTCATGTAAGTGGGGGAGTTGGATTAGGAGGAGTTTTAGAACCTATACAAAGTTATCCAGTAATTATAGAAGACGATGTTTTCATTGGTTCTAGATGTATTCTAGTAGAAGGTGTATTAATAGAAAAAGGAGCTGTGTTAGGAGCAAATGTTGTCTTAACTTCCTCTACTAAAATTTTTGATGTAACTAATGACCAACCTATTGAAAGTAAAGGAGTTATTCCTAAATATTCTGTTGTCATTCCGGGAACTTATCCTAAAAAATTCCCTTCTGGGATATATCATATTCCATGTGCTATGATTATAGGAAAGAGAAAAGAAAGTACAAATAAAAAAACTTCATTAAATGAGGCTTTAAGGACTCATGGTTTAGTAATTTAAAATTAAAACTTTTTATTTTTCATGTCTTTTTATGAAGAAATACAAATAAGTGCAGAAATATTAAAAAATGGAAAAATACTACTATATCCTACAGATACAATTTGGGGATTGGGATGTGATGCTTTTAATATTAATGCTATAAAAAAGATATATAAAATAAAAAATAGAAAAATATCTAAACCTATGATTCTTTTAGTGGAAAGCATTGATCGTTTATTTAATCTAGTAGGTAAAATATCTGATTTTAATATAAAAATGATTTCCGATAATATTAGATATAGAAAAAAGCCTATTACTATAATATATGATTATGTTAGTGAAAAAAGAATATCAAGTTTTTTTGGTAAAGATTCTTTAGCTGTTCGTTTAACAAACGATCCATTTTGTACACATTTAATTAAAAAATTAGATAGACCAATCATTTCTACTTCTGCTAATATTTCTGGATTTTCTACTCCTAAATATTTTCATGAAATAAGTTCTTGTATATTAAAAAATATAGATTATGCTGTAAATATTAGAAGAAATGAGAAATCTAATTATACTAGTTCTTCTATTATTAAAATTATTTCAAAAGAGATAAAAATATTACGTACGTAATAACATGAATTTGTCATCGGCTCTTCATAGTAAAATATTTCATATTGTTAACATTTGTTCTAATAAAATAAAACAAGAATCCTATGTTATAGGTGGTTATGTAAGAGATTTTTTGCTAGGTAAAAAAAATTCTAGAGATCTAGATATTTTAACTATAGGAGAAGGAATTAGATTAGCTAAAGAAGTTTCTAGATATATTATTCCTATTCCTAAAATTCAGGTATTTAAACGTTTTGGAACTGCTATGTTAGAATATAATAATCAAAAAATAGAGTTTGTTGGAGCAAGAAGAGAATCATATCATTTTTATAGTAGAAAACCTATTATAGAATTAGGATCCTTACAAGAGGATCAAAAAAGAAGAGATTTCACGATTAATTCTTTAGCTATTAGTTTAAATAATGATAATTATGGAGAATTAATAGATCCATTTGGGGGGATGTTAGACTTGAAAAAAAAAATATTAAGAACTACTTTAGATTCAGATATCACTTATTCTGATGATCCATTAAGAATGATGCGTGCTATACGATTTTCTACTGAACTTCAGTTCATGATAGAAAAGTCATCATTTAAATCTATTAAAAAAAATAAAAATAGAATTAATATTGTTTCTAAAGAAAGAATTATAGATGAATTTAATAAAATTCTATTATCTAAAAAACCTTCTATAGGCCTATCATTATTATATAAATCAGGATTATTATCCATAATATTACCAGAATTAACATCATTACAAGGAATAGAAGAACTAAATGGATACAAACATAAAGATAATTTTGACCATACTTTACAAGTTATAGATAATATAAGCAAAGAAAAAAGTAATTCTATTTGGTTGAGATGGGCTGCATTACTTCATGATATAGGAAAAAGTCATACAAAAAAATTTGTTCCAGAAATAGGATGGACATTTCATTCTCATGAATTTGTAGGATCGAAAATGATTCCAAACATTTTTCAACGATTAAAGCTTCCAAAAGGAATGATTATGAAATATGTCAAAAAAATGATTAAAAATAGTTATAGGCCTGTTGCTTTGATTAAAGATGAAACCAGTGATTCTGCTATTCGTAGATTATTATTTGATATGAGAGAAGATATAGAAGATCTAATAAAATTGTGTATAGCAGACATCACTACAAAAAATAAAGAAAAAAAAGATCGTTATAAAAGAAATATTTTTGTTCTAATGGATAGAATAAAGAAATTAGAAGAAAGAGATCGTATTAAAAATTGGAAATCTCCTATATCTGGAAATGATATTATGAATGTTTTTAATGTTCATCCGTGCAAAAAAATAGGAATTATAAAAAATTTTATTAAAGATTCCATTTTAGAAGGGAAAATTCCCAATGAATTTAATTCTGCATATCTTCTTATGTTAAAAAAAGGAGAAGAATTAGGATTTAAAAAAAAACAATGAATATAATATGTTATTTTCTAATATTAATGGAATAAATAAAAAAAAAATAGTACTATTACCACATGATCATCCAGATGGAGATGCTTTAGGCTCATCTTTAGCACTATTATTTTATTTAAGAAAACTTCAACATAATGTAGATTTAATATCTTCTACAGAATACTCAAAATCTTTTCAATGGCTACCAGGAATCAAAGATATTATCGTTTTCTCAGAAAAAAATAAATTTTTAATAAGAAAAAAAATTGAAAATTCCGATTATATATTTTTAATAGATTTTAACAATATTTCAAGAATAAAGAATTTAAGAAATTTTTTAGTTTCTTCAAGAGCTAAAAAAGTTCTTATCGATCATCATCCTCATCCATCTTATTTTGATTTTATGTTTTCAGATCCAAAAGTATCAGCTACTAGCATATTGGTATTCAGATTTATATCTAATATGAATAACTTGAATAAAATAGATAAAGAAATTGCTACATGTTTATATGTAGGGTTAATGACTGATACAGGTTTTTTTCGTTTTCCATCTATAACTTCAGAAACTCATTTTATTGCTGGTAAATTAATAGAAAAAGGTATTCATGTAAGTAATATATATAATCTATTACAAGAAAAATATAATGAAAATAGATTAAAATTATTATCTAAGGCTTTAAATAGACTAAGAGTTTTAAAAAAATATCATACTACATATACAAGTATAGATGCTTCGGATCTTAATATTCTTTCTTGTAAAAAAGAAGATACTGAAGGGGTTATTTATTATGGATTAGGTATTGAAAATATAATATTTTCTGTTTTCTTTTTTGAAGAAAAAATAAAAGAACCGATCAAAATTTCCTTTAGATCTAAAGGAAATTTTGATGTTAGTTTATTTGCTAGAAAACATTTTAAAGGTGGTGGACATAAAAATGCAGCAGGAGGAATATCAGAAAAAAGTCTATCAGAATCCATTAAATATTTTTTGAGTATAATTCCAGATTATTATAGTAGTCTTATTACTTCCATTTAATATTACACCCACTACTTACTTTTACAATAGGTATTTCTTTAAAAGAATCTCCATTTAGAATTCTTTTTAAAATATTACTTATATCTTTTCCTGTAACGGGAATTTTATTTCCAGGTCTAGAATCATCTAGTTGTCCATGATAATATAAGTCTCCTTTCCCAGAAAAAATAAAAAATTCTGGAGTACATTCTGCTTTATAATATTTTGCTACTTCTTGTGTTTCATCAAAAAAATAAGGAAAAACATAGCCTAATTTATCATATGTTTTTTTCATATTTTTTGGAGAATCTTCCGGATATTTTTCTACATTATTAGAATTAATAGCTAAAAATGAAACTCCTTTTAATAGATATTCTTTTGTTAAACGAACTAATTCATTGTTAATATGTTTTACGTATGGACAATGATTACAAATAAACATAATAACAGTTGCTTTATCGGAAAAAAATTCTTTCATAAATTTTTTTTTTCCTGAATAAATTTCTAATAACTTAAAATTTTTAAGTTTAATTTGCACTTTTTCAGAAGAAGAGTTACTTACCATAAGAGAATTAATTATTAATTTTATTTTTTTTAATGCAAAAAATAAGAGATTTTTTTTTTTCTTCTTCAGCTAATTCAGCATCTATTAATATTCTACCACTGTGTTCATCTATTAAAAGTTTATTTCTTTGGATAAGTTCAGAATATTTTTGAGGTGTTATTGCTAAATAAGAACCTAATGGAGCACCTCTTTGAACTGGAGCTATAGCTACTCCATTTTTAACTCTATTTCTTATTTTTTGATAAGTTTTTAATAAAACATTATCTATTTTTTTAGAAAACATCTTAGATTTTTCTAAAAGAATTTTTTCTTCTTTATCATTTTCCGATAAAATTTTATTTAATTCCTTTTTTTTGTGAAAAAGATGTTCCTCTTTATTTTTTAATATATTTTTACTATTATTTAATAAATCTTCTTTTTTTTGTATTTTTGCGTTGAATTCTTTTATTTTTTTCTTTGATAATTGTATTTCAAGTTTTTGGTAATCAATTTCTTTATTTAGAGAATATAGTTCTTTATTGTTTCTTACGCCATCTTTTTGTTTTTCATATTTTTTTATGATCAACTCTGATGATTTTATATCTTTATTTTGTTTATCTATATCTTTCTTTAAAGATGAAATTTCCTCATAAATATTTTCTAATTTTTTTTTAATTTCATGTAATTCTTTTTCTAAAGAATTTATTTCCATAGGAATATTACTACGAAATTTACATATTTCATCTATTCTAGAATCTATCAATTGAAGATTATATAATACTCTTAATTTATCTACTACAGATATAGTTTCTTCTATTTTATTTTCCATAACATAATAATATTCTGTTTTTTTAATAAAAATATTTAATTGGATTGGTACAAATTTTTGATTCATAAATTGAGATAGAAGTAAAAATTTTTTCTAAAAAAGATTTTAATAATTTCTTGTTAAATTTCTCAGACTCATAATGTTCTACATCTACAATCAATATTTTTTTTTCAGCCTTAAAAAAATCATGATATTTAAAATCAGAAGAGATAAAAGCATCAACTCCTTCTGTTATGGATTTTTCAATACCAAAACTTCCTGATCCTGTTATCATTGCAATTTTATTTATTTTCCTACCCACAAAATTAGAATGCCTAATACAAGAAAAATTCATTTTTCCTTTTAGGAAAAGAAGAAAATCATATTCGTTCATCTCTTCTTTAAGATCCCCTATAATTCCTATTCCTACATAATTATTTTCATTTTCTATATTATGAATTTCATAAGCTACTTCTTCATATGGGTGATTTTTAAAAAGAGTTTCTTTTATGATATTTAATTTATGAGAAGGAAAAAGAACATTAATACAAGTTTCTTTTTCCATATGAAATACTTTACTTTTACCAATAAAAGGTTTCGTTTTCTCATTTCCCATATAACTTCCGAATCCATCTATATTATAACTACAGTTACTATAATTAGAAATATTTCCTGCTCCTACTTGAAATAAAGAATTTCTTACTTTATCTGCATAATTACTTGGAACATATGTTATTAGTTTTTTTATAGTTCTATGTTTTGGAAACAAAACTTTTTTTCTTTTTATTTCTAATAATTTACATATATAGGAAAATGTCCCATTCCAAGAAATATCTAAATTTGTATGAATAACATATATAGATATGTCATTTTTTAATGCATAAATTATAACCTTTTCGGAGTAATTTTTTCCAGTAATATTTTTTAATGGTTGAAATATAATAGGATGAAATGATATTATAAGATTACATTTTTTATTTACGGATTCAAAAATAACTTCTTCAGTTAGGTCCAAAGTAATTAATATATTTTCTACTTTTTGATTAAAATTTCCTACAATTAGTCCTATGTTATCATAATGTTCTGCATATTCTGTAGGAGCTATTTTTTCTAATTCAGAAGTTATATCTTTTATTAATACTTCCATAATTTTGAAAATATACAATTATTTGCAAATTTATCGAAAAATAAATTGATATTTATCAAAATCAAAGATAAATAATTTAATAATTAGATGAATAATAGACAAAAAAAACCTAGTTGGATAAAGGTTAAATTACCAATGGGGGGAGAATATAATAAGTTACAAAGACTTGTTTCTACTCATAAATTAAATACAATTTGTCAAAGTGCAAGTTGCCCTAATATAGCTGAATGTTGGGGTAAAGGAGTAGCTACTTTTATGATACTAGGGAATATTTGTACAAGATCTTGTAAATTTTGTGGAGTAAAAACAGGACGTCCTGAAAAAATAGATTGGGAAGAACCCAAAAAAGTAGCAGAATCTATAAAAATTTTGAACGTCAAACATGCTGTATTAACTTCTGTTAACAGAGATGATTTAAAAGACATGGGGGTATCTCTATGGGTAGAAACTATAAATAAGATACGTTTTTTTAATCCACATGTAACGATAGAAACTTTAATACCTGATTTTAAAGGAGAAAAGAAAATAATAGAAAAAATAATAAATGTGAAACCAGAAGTAATTTCTCATAATTTGGAAACTGTTCCTAGATTAACAAAAAAAGTACGTGTTCAGGCTAAATATAATCGTAGTATAGAAGTATTACAGTATATAAAAAATAGAAACAACAATATTCGTACAAAAACAGGAATTATGTTAGGATTAGGTGAAACAAGAGAAGAGGTCATAAGAACCATGGAAGATATAAAAATGTCCAAGGTAGATATTTTAACAATAGGACAATACTTACAACCTTCTTTAAAACATTATCCAGTTCATTCTTTTATACATCCTGAACAATTTAAAAAATTTAGATATATAGGATTGAAAATGGGATTCAAATATGTAGAAAGCGGACCATTAGTTCGATCTTCTTATCATGCTGATAAACATGTAAAATAAAAAATTATTTTTCTTCGTTTCCAAATGAATATTTTTGTTTTTTTTCATTCCATATTTTCTTTTCATGAAGAAATCCTTTAATATAAGAAGAAACAGATTTAGTGTTGTCCATATCAGAAAATAAAATTAATTTTTCTATAGAACGAGTTGTAGATACATATAATAAATTTATATTATCAAATATTACTTCGGATAGGTTTTTTTCATAAAAACTATAGATTTTACTATCTTTATTTACATATTTTAAATATGATTTTATTTCTAAGTAAAAGTAACTTATTCCATGATATAAATGTGGATCTACTTTTATCCATCCCCCTTCTTTATTATTGGAATAAATTTTCCAGTCTGCAAAAGGAATAATTACAATAGGAAATTGTAATCCTTTAGATTTATGAATCGTCATTACATGAATGGCATTTGTGTTATCAGAAATTATAATACTTTCTTTATCTTTCTTTAATTCCCAATAATCCAAAAAATCAATAATGGAACCACCTTTATCTTTCATGAATCTATAAACAAAATCTAAAAAAGAGTAAATAGATGAAACATTATTTTTATTATTTAATAATTGAAATACATCTATAACACTTTCAGAAAGATCATATATTGATTTATTATTATACAATATATTATTTATTGAAAATGATTTTTTTGAATTTGAATATTTTAAATTTTCAATAATTTTTTTAATGAAAATATCTAACGGCATAAATACAACTTTCATGATAAAATCATGATCTATTCTTTCAATAAAAAATTTATTTTTTAATAAAATCCATATTAAAAATATTCTTTTTTTGTAATAAAAAGGATAAGAAATTATATAAAATAAATTTATAATGATTTGTATCTCTATATGATTTTTTATTAAAAGAGAGACTGATGTATTTATAAAAAAATTATCTTTAATAAGTTTTTCTGATAAAAAATTTCCTTCTTCATTATTTCTAACTAAAATAGCTATATCAGATAATAAATAATTGAGATTTACAAATTTTTCTATTTTTTTTTTTAGATTTGAATAAATGTATTCTTTATAATTGGAAACTTTTTTTTTACTAAAAAAATTTAATTCCACATATCCACCATATTTTTTATATATTTTTTGTTCAGATTTTTCATATATATTTTTATAAATAAAAGAATCAAAAAATTTTGATACATATTTATAAAACGAATTATTAAATTTAACAATTTCTTCTAAACTTCTATAGTTGATATCTATAGTCTTAGGTTTTGTATGATAATTTTTTGATTTATAATTGAATAAATTAATGAATTGATTAACATCTCCACCTCTCCATCTGTAGATAGATTGTTTAGGATCTCCTACAATCATAGCTGATCCATTTTCTGATAATGCATTTTCTACTAAAAATTTTATGTTTTGCCACTGTAAAAAAGAAGTATCTTGAAATTCATCTATGAAGTAGTATTTATATTGCATCCCCATCATTTCATATATTTTAGGAAATAAACCTTTTATAATTTTTTCATGAAGAATTTTATTTAATTCTGCGTTTAAGAGAATCTTTCTCTCCTTTTTTATAATGTATAATTCTTTTTCTATTTCATGTATTGTTGAAAAAATATTGATATCTTTCAATAAAAGTTTATCTATAATATAAGAAGATATATTTTTCTCATATATACTAATTGTTTTATAATATAAGGATTGTATTTTATTAATCTCTTTTATTTGTTTATTTTTTTCTCTAAAACCTTTAGAAAAAAAAATATTAGATTGCATATATTTTTCTAAACGTTTATTCAATGGATTAAAAAATATATTTCCAATTTTCATTTTTTGAAAAAATCTTGGCAAATCTAAGTGAATAAATGATTCTTTTTTAATAGAATTTTTTTTCAAAATATTAAAAAATGTATTTCCTTGCTTTTTACATTTATTTTCAAATCTTATAGTTCTTTTTATAAGTATTTTTTTTAATTTCATTAAATCATATAAAGAATAATCTTTAATTTTTTTTAAAGGAAAAAAACTATTTTCATCTATCATAATCTTAGTAAGTTTATATAACTCTTTGCTTAGATCCCAATTTTTCCCTTCTTTTAATTTATCTAAAGATGATTCTACTAAAATAGTAGACCACTTTTCTGAAGATTTTAATCTGTATAATAAATTTTTTACAATTTCAGATAAAAAATTGTTGGTATCCATTTCTAATTTTTTTTCGATAGAAAAAAAAGATCTGATAATGTTATAAGTAAATTTATCTATCGTACTTATAGTAAAAGAAGAAAAATCTTTTAATATTTCATCTAATATTTTTTTAGAACGATAATGTAACTGATCATTAGTTAATTTCAAATCTTTTGATAGAAAAAAAAATAAATAAGAATATTCTTTTTTAACCTTTTTTTTAGAAAATTCTTTAATACACTCAAGTATTCTATTTTTCATTTCTTCAGAAGCTTTATTTGTGAATGTTAAAGCTAAAATTTTTTTGAACTCATCAGAATTAGGACTTCTTAACAAAATATGAAGATAATTTTTTACTAAAAAAAAAGTTTTCCCTGATCCTGCTGAAGCGTTATATATTTTTAATGTAGCTGGGAATAACATTTGTAGATACTTTAAATAAAAATTTATGCATATTTTTGGAAATAATATTGTTGTAATTTAAACTGTAACAATTATTATTGTATATGAATAAAATACAAAATTTTAATTTTACATTGATTCTTTCGATGAAATGAAAAAATACTTTTTTTTTACATTTGTTCATCCTTAATATAAATTAAATATAATACAATACATGTCTAGAAAATTTCCTACTGGAGTAGCCACTGGTAATCTTGTTGAAGAGATATTTGAATATGCTAAAGAAAATGTTTTTGCTATACCTGCTGTAAATGTAATTGGATCTAACACAATAAATTCTGTTATGGAAACTGCAGCAGAGATTAACTCTCCTGTAATTATTCAATTATCTAATGGTGGTGCAGTTTTCAATGCAGGAAAATGGGTAAGTAATTATGAACAAGAAGCTGCAATAAAAGGATCGATAGCATGTGCTATGCATGTTCATGAATTAGCGTCAACATATAAAGCTACAGTTATTCTTCATACAGATCATTGTTCAAAACCATTTTTACCATGGATAGATGGATTAATTAAAGCTAACAAAGAATATTATCGTCGTTTTGGAAAAACATTATTCAGTTCTCATATGTTAGATTTATCTCAAGAACCTTTAAAAGAAAATATTAGTATTTGTGAAAAATATTTTGAAAAGATAAATAAATATAAAATGACTATTGAAGTAGAATTAGGAGTTACAGGAGGAGAAGAAGACGGTATTGATAATTCTGATATAGAAAATCACAAACTTTACACTCAACCGGAAGAAGTAGGATATGCTTATGATAAGTTGAGTAAAATAAGCAAAAATTTTATTATAGCAGCTTCCTTTGGGAATGTCCATGGAGTCTATAAACCAGGTAATGTCATTCTTCGTCCAGATATATTAAGAAAAACACAGGATTATGTACAAAAGAAATTCCATATTAAAAAAAATAAACCAGTTTCTTTAGTATTTCATGGAGGATCAGGGTCATCAAAAAGTGAAATACAAGAGTCAATTAGTTATGGAGTTGTCAAAATGAATGTAGATACTGATTTACAGTATGCTTTTACTTGTGGAGTAAGAAATTATATGAAAACATATAAAGAATATATAAAAAAACAAATAGGTAATCCAAAAGGGAAAAATCTACCTAATAAAAAATATTATGATCCAAGAATTTGGTTAAGAGAAGGAGAAAAATCATTCAAAATTCGTCTTATAAAATACTTTGAATACATGAATAATATTAATACTTTATAATAAAAAAAAATAAACCATGGCTTGGTTTTTAAGAAAAAAAAAGAAGATTTTAACATCTATAGATGATAGAAAAGATTTACCAAAAGGACTTTGGTATAGAACACCTAGTGGAAAAATTATAGATACAGAAGAACTAAAAAAAAACGCTTATGTTAGCCCAGAAGATGGATATCATGTAAGAATTCATAGTAAAGAATATTTCAAAATTCTTTTCGATAACGGTGAATTTTCAGAGAAAAATATAAAAATGATTAGTAAAGATCCTATACAATGGGAAGATTGTAAAAAATATAAAGATAGAGTTAAAGAAACAATAAAAAAAACAAACTTATACGATGCTATTAGAACAGGGGTAGGAAAAATAAAAGGAATAAATACGGTCATATCTTGTATGGATTTTTCATTTATAGGAGGATCTATGGGGTCAGTAGTAGGAGAAAAAATTCATAGAGCAATAAAATATTGTATAGAAAAAAAAATACCATACATTTTGATATCTAAATCTGGTGGAGCTAGAATCATGGAATCTTCTTTTTCACTGATGCAAATGGCTAAAACAATAGCCATTTTGACACAATTACGTGAATATCATATTCCCTATATATCTGTTCTTACAGATCCTACTACAGGTGGGGTTACAGCTTCTTATGCTTTGCTTGGAGATGTTAATATAGCTGAACCAGGTGCTTTAATAGGATTTGCAGGCCCTAGAGTTATTAGAGAAACAATTGGAAAAGACTTACCGGAAGGATTTCAAACTTCTGAATTCCTTATGGATCATGGATTTATAGATTTAATTTCTTCTAGAAAAGAATTGAAAAGAAACATTTATAATTTAATTTCTATGATGATGTAAAAAAAATATTATTCCCATTCTATCGTAGATGGAGGTTTAGAAGTAATGTCATATACCATACGATTTATTCCGTCTACTTCATTAATTATCCTATTTGAAATTTTTTCCAAAAAATTGTATGATAAATGTGGAACAGTAGCCGTCATAAAATCTTCTGTATTAGTTATCCGCAATACAGCTGTATATTCATATGTTCTTTTATCCCCCATTACTCCTACAGATTTAATAGGTAATAAAACTATAAATGCCTGGCTAACAGAATCGTAAATATTTTCTTTTATGAGTTCTTGCATAAGAATACTTTCAGCTTTTTTAAGAATAGAAATTTTATTTTCATTTATTTCTCCAATAATTCTAATGCCTAATCCAGGTCCAGGAAATGGATGTCTTTTCAAAATTTCTTTCGGTAATTCTAATTGTATTGCTATTTTTCTTACTTCATCCTTAAACAATTTTTTTAATGGTTCAATTAATTTTAATTTCATTAATTTTTTGGGAACCCCTCCTACATTATGATGAGATTTAATATAAAAACCATTCTTTGAAGATGACTCAATAACATCAGTATAAATAGTCCCTTGAGCTAAAAATTCAACATCTTTAATTTTTTCAGATTCTTCTTGAAAAATAGAAATAAATTCTTTTCCTATAATTTTTCTTTTTTTTTCTGGATCAGAAACTCCAGTCAATTTCGATAAAAATCTATTTCTTGCATCTATTATTTTAATAGGTAAATTTTCCTTTTTGCATAAGAATGTTATTCTATCTTTTTCTTTTTTTAAAAGAAGACCTGTATCTATAAAAATACAGTTTAGAGAATTTCCAATAGCTTTATAGATAATAATAGCCGTTACAAATGAATCTATCCCACCTGAAAATCCAAGAATTACCTTTTTTTTTAAAACACGTTTTTTTATATTATATACTGTTTTTTTTACAAAATCATGAATTTTCCAATTTTTTGGACATTTACATATATTAATAACAAAATTTTTTAAGATAGTTTCTCCAAATTCTGTATTCTTTACTTCTGGATGAAATTGAACAGCATAAATATCTTTTTTTTTATGAATTAATGCTGCGATAGCGCAATATTCCGTATGTCCTATGATTAAAAATTCTTTAGGAATTTTTGTAACTTCATCAAAATGACTCATCCAAACAATTGACTTTTTTTGTACTCCATGAAATATTTTGGAATGAAAATCTATTATTAGGTTAGATTTTCCATATTCTTTTATTTTAGATTTTTCAACTTTTCCTCCAAAAATATGACAAATAATCTGCATTCCATAACAAATTCCAAAAATTGGAATATCTAATTTAAAAAGATCTTTATTTATTATTAGAGGATTTTTAATATTTTTATCATAAACAGATAAAGGCCCTCCTGATAAAATAATTCCATTAGGTTTGTTTAATAAAATTCTAGATATAGAAATATCATAACAGGACTGCAAAACAGTATATATTCCCATTTCTCTAATTCTTCTTGCAATTAGATAACTATATTGAGAACCAAAATCTAATATAAGTATGAAATTTTTTTTCATTTTGAAAAATTTCTAAATTCAAAATCCAATATCATTTCGATAATAAATATTATCGAAATGAATTTTTTTTACTTTATCATAAGCTTTATTTCTTGCTTCTTCAATAGAATTTCCTGTTCCAACTACATTCAAAACACGTCCACTTGATGTTACCCATTTTTTATCTTTTTTATCAGCACCAGCAATATAAAATGGTTCTATTAAATTATTAAATCCTTTTATAACTTTTCCAAGTTCATATTTTCCTGGATATCCTTTAGAAGATAAAACGACACAACAAGAATATTTCTTTTTCCAAAGAATGGATACTTTTTCCTGTAGGAAGGATGAATGGATAATATGTAAAAAATTACTATCCATTAATGGAAATAATGATTGAGCTTCAGGATCTCCAATACGAGTATTATATTCTAATAAGAATATTTTATTAGAAAAAATAATCAATCCAAAATATATAAATCCGAAAAAAGTCAACTTTTCTGAAAGCAAACCTACTAAAGTAGGATTTAATATATTTTTTTTAAAATCGTTCCAAAGATCCTTTGTCATGTAAGGATTAGGAGCTATACTACCCATTCCTCCAGTATTCATTCCTGTTTCATTTTCTCCAATTTTCTTGTAATCTTTAGCGGATAAAAAAGGTATAATATGTTTTCCATTAAATATGGAGATGATAGAAACCTCTTTTCCTTTTAAAAAATCTTCTATAATCACCTTATTTCCAGAATTTCCAAATTTTTTTTCTATCATAATAGTTTTTAATGCTTTTTTTGCTTCATTTTTACTATGAGATAATAAAACCCCTTTTCCTGAAGCTAATCCATTAGCTTTTATTGCTAATGAAGTGTTATTTTTTTTTTCTATAAAATTTATTGCTTTTTCATAAGAAGAAAAAACTTTATATTCAGGTGTTCTAACTCCATATTTTTTCATAAAATATTTTGCAAAAATACGATCTACTTCAAGTTTAGCAGCTAAATAATGAGGACCTAATATTTTTAAACCAAAATTTTGAAAAATATCTACAACTCCATCCAATAGAAAAATTTCCGATCCTACAATTGTAAGATCTATTGCATTTTTCTTAGCAAAAAATCCTAACTCTAAAGTAGAATGAATGTGATCTATATTTCTTCCTATGATTTTTGTTCCACCATTCCCAGGGTAAAAATAAAGACTTATAGACATATTATCTTCTAGTAATTTTTTTCCAATAGCATGCTCACGTCCCCCACTTCCAATAATCAAAATTTTCATTATTATTCATTTTTAATGTTTAAAATGTCTTTTTCCTGTGAACGCCATAGCTATTCCATAATCATCACAAGCTTTAATTGATTCTTCATCACGTAAAGATCCCCCAGGTTGAAGAATAGCACGTATTCCTCCAGAACGAGCTGCTTCATCTACAACATCACGAAAAGGAAAAAAAGCATCAGATACAAGAACTAAATCTTCTTTACTTTTTTCTAATGCTCTATCTATAGCTTGCCGTGCAGCCCATATTCTATTAGTTTGCCCCCCTGAAATTCCTAAAGTTTGTATTCCTTTTGCTACAACAATAGCATTTGATTTAACATATTTTACCACTTTTTGAGCAAAAAATAAAGATCTTATTTCTTTATCTAAGAATTTTTTCTTGGTTACTATTTTATAATCTTCATTATTATTTATATCTGGATCTTGTACTAAAATACCTCCATCTATTTGAATATATTCTAATTGATTTGATATTGGTTCATTGATGCTAATTATTCTAATATTTTTCTTTAATTTAAGTACTCTTAATACGTCTTCTTCATATTTTCCTGGAGCTAGAAGAACCTCTAAGAAAATATGATTAATTTCTTTTGCTAATTCTTTTGTAATTGAAGTATTAAAAGCCATTATTCCTCCAAAAGAAGAAATAGAGTCTGCATAATAAGTTTTTTGAAATGCTTCAACCACATTTTTACCTAATGCTACTCCACATGGAGTAGAATGTTTTACAGTACAACAAGCAGGTTCAGAAAACTGAGACACTACTTTCCAAGCAACATCCATATCTTTTATATTATTAAATGAAAGTTTTTTTCCATGTAATTGACTAAAATTTCGCATTGCACCCCGATGAATATTACTTACATAATAAGCAGCTTCTTGATGAGGGTTTTCACCATAACGGAGATTTATTCTTCTTTTATAAGAATAGTGTAAATAAACTGGAAATTTATCATTTAAAAGATATTGAGAAATAGCAGAATCATAAGCTGCAGTAAAATTAAATACTTTTCCAGCTAATTTTTTTCTTAAACTTAATGATGTTGTTCCATAATGGCAAATTTCTTTTTGTACTGAACTGTAGTCGTCATTGTCTGTTATAGCGGTAACATGTAAAAAATTTTTAGCAGCTGCACGAAGTAAGGATGGACCTCCTATATCAATAAATTCAATAATTGAATTGAAATCAATAGATTCATTTTTTTTTTCAAAAAATGGGTAAAAACTAATTACTACTATATCGATAAGAAAAATTTTTTTAGATTGAATAGATTTAATATGTTTTTCAATAGAACGATTAGCTAAAATACCTCCGAAAATATTCGGATGAATAGTTTTCAGTCGTCCATCTAATATTTCAGGAAAACAAGTAACATCAGAAACTTTTATTATATTGGATATCCCATTTTTTTTTAAATATTGGTAAGTACCATCGGTAGATATTATTTGATATCCTTTTTTCTCTAAAAAATAGGAAAAATCAAGTAATTTTTCGTTTTTATTATAAACACTGATTAAAGCTCTTTTCATAACACATAGAATACAACTAACTCAATAATATTATTTTATTTATTCAAAATACTAATAATTGACTTTATTAGTATTTCTTTTTCTAGAATAGATATTTTTTTCGATAAAGAAATAGGAGTTTCTCCCAAAGAAATTGAACATGATTTTTTCAAAATTATACTTCCTAAATCTACGTTTTTTGTTACGTAATGAACTGTTGCTCCAGATATTTTTTCTTTATTATTAATAACTTTTTGATGTACTTTCATTCCATACATTCCTTTACCTCCATATTTAGGTAAAAGAGAAGGATGAATATTTATAATTTTTCCATTCCATTTTTCACAAAATTCTTTATTAAGAATAAAAAGAAATCCAGAAAGAACTATCAAATTTGGAGGATCTTTCATAAGTAAATGATTTATTTCTTCAGAAAGAAATTTTCTTTTAATTCTTTCTAAAGAAAAAGCTTTCATATTTTTTTCTAATGCGTATTTAATAGCAGGACACCAACGATCAGAAATGACTATATTTATTTTTATATTAGTAAGTACCCCATTATTTATAGCTAATAATATATGTTTCATATTTGTCCCCTTTCCAGAAACTAAAATAGAAATTTTTTTCATGAAAAATTTCTATTTTAATAATACTTTTTTATCTCCTACAACAATATTCCCAAATATAAAAGGATTTTCTCCTAACATTCGTAATCTATGTAGAATAGAATTTTTTTGATAAAGGGGAATCACTAATACCATACCTACTCCCATATTAAAAGTATTCCACATTTCTTTATCCAGTAAATTTCCTTTTTTTTGAATATAGTTAAAAATAGGTTGAATAGGTATTTTGTCTTTCATTATTATAGAAGATAAATTATTTGGAAGAATTCTATAAATATTCTCTAATATTCCTCCTCCTGTAATATGAGCTATACCATGTATATTAAATTCTTTGAATAAAGTATGAATAGAAGAATAGTATATTTTTGTAGGTTTTAAAAGAGTTTCAAAAAAAGGCTTTTTTTGAAAATCAACCATCAAATCATCTTTAGAAAAGATCTTTCTGATTAAAGTAAATCCATTACTATGGATTCCTGAAGAAGGAAGTCCTACTAGAATATCTCCTTTTAGAATGGATTTTTTTCCATCTATAATTTTATTTCTTTCTACAATTCCTACACAAAACCCTGCAACATCATAATCATTTTCTTTGTATATTCCAGGCATTTCCGCAGTTTCTCCTCCAATAAGACATGTATTTGTACTTTTGCAAGATAAAGCTATACCATGTATTATTTTATTTATAATAGAATTATCAAGTTTTCCACAAGCTAAATAATCTAGAAAAAATAAAGGAGTTGCTCCATGACATAAAACATCATTTATACACATAGCAAAACAATCTATTCCAATTAGATCATATTTTTTATGATCTAAAGCTAAACGTAATTTTGTACCAACTCCATCTACTCCAGAAATTAAAATAGGATCTTCATATCCTAATCTAGATATTTTATAGAATCCAGAAAAATGATCCAAAGTACTAAGAACTCTATTATTATAAGTTTTTTTCAAGATTTTGCTAATTGTATCTATTTTCTTCCTATTACTTTCTTTCATATATAGTAGTTAGTTATTGTTATTCCCCATATATTATTATATACAGTCATTTTTTTTATTTATTATACACAGGATAATATCCAGTAAAACATCCAAAACAATAATTATATCCTCCTAGGATTTCTATTAAATTTTCCATGCTTAAAAATTCTAAGCTATCTACATCTAAGATTTTTTGTATATTTTTTTTCATATGATTATATGAAATAAGATCTTTTCTACTTGGAGTATCCACCCCTAAATGACATGGAGCTATAATAGGCGGAGAAGCACTTCTGAAATGAATTTTTTTTGCTCCTGCTTTTCTCAAAATATATACTAGTCTACGACTGGTCGTTCCACGAACGATAGAATCATCTATAATAACTACATGTTTTCCTTTTATCTCATGTAATATTGGGTTAAGTTTTAAATTAACCATTTTTTCTCGCATTTCTTGTTTTGGAAGAATAAAAGATCTTCCGATATATTTATTCTTTACTAATATTGGTTTGAATGGAATTCCAGATACTTTAGAATATCCAATGGAAGCTGGAACTCCAGAATCTGGGACTCCAATTACTACATCTGCTTTGACTGGATGTTGTTCATAAAGTTTTTCTCCACATTTTTCTCTAATTTCATAAACATTCATATTTTCAATCAATGAATCTGGACGAGAAAAGTAAATATATTCGAAAGAACATATTCTTTTATTTAAATATTCTTTTTTTCTTATTATAGAAAATTTAATTGATCTTTCATATGCTATTATAATTTCTCCTGGAAATAAATCTCTTATGTAAAATCCTCCAACAGAATCTATTCCACAAGTTTCTGAACTAAATATATAACTTTTATCATCAAGCATTCCATAACATAGAGGTCTTATTCCATTTGGATCTCGAAAAGCTGCAATTTTATTATCCATAAGTACTATAACTGAATAAGCTCCTTTAATATTTAAGGATGTTTTTTTTATAGATTTTTCTAAGTCACCATCATATTTCAACAAATATTTTTGAATTAAACGTAATATTACTTCTGAATCTGAGTATTCAGATATAAAATTTATTCCTTCAGATTCCAATTTTTTTCTAATAGATTTTGCATTAACTACATTTCCATTATGTACTATAGATATAGTACTTTTTCCATAAGAATCTTTTCCGAAAAAAGGTTGAATATTTTTTTTACTTTGTCCTCCTTCTGTAGAATAACGCGTATGTCCAATTACCGCATTACCTTGATAACATTTGGAATTATAAATTTTTCTAAAACAATCTAAAACAAGACCTTCGCTCTTATGAGATAAAATAAATCCATCTCGAAGAACAGAAAATCCACAAGCTTCCTGTCCGCGGTGTTGTAATGCAAAAAGTCCAAATTGAATCAAAGAAAAGGTATCGATTTTTTCAGGAGAATAAACTCCGAAAATACCGCATTCATCATGAAATTTATCATCATCCTTATGAAGGAATAATTGAGATATCATCTTATATCTATAAAATCAATATCATTACATTAGTTAGATGAACTTATATTTAATCTTTTTAATACTTCCATATAAACATCAATGATTTTTTCTTCCTTAACCCCCATTCTAAATTGATCTTTATCTAGTTTTTTCATAGTTTTTTTATCCCATAATCTACAAGTATCAGGACTGATTTCATCAGAAAGCAAAATTTGATTTTTTTTATCTTTTCCAAATTCCATTTTAAAATCTACTAATATAATGTTTTTATCAAATAAATACTTTTTAAGAATATTATTTACATTTGATATAATTTTATAAATACCACTTAATTCTTTATAAGAAATTATCTGTAAAAATACAGCATGATGATCATTAATTAACGGATCCTTCAAATTATCATTTTTGTAAAAAATTTCAAATATTGGATTTGAAATACGCATTCCTTCCTTCATTCCCAAACGTTTAGAAATACTTCCTGAAACTATATTACGAACAACAAATTCTAAAGGATAGATGTTTACTTTATGACATAATTGTTCTCTATTATTGATCTTCCGTATAAAATGGGTTTTTATTCCAGAATTATTTAATAAATTAAATATAAATATAGTAATTTCATTATTTAAAATTCCTTTATCAGGAATAATATTTCTTTTTAATCCATCTAAGGATGTTATATCATCTTTGTAATGAATAATTACTTCAAATGGATTCTCAGAAAGATAAACTTTTTTTGTTTTTCCTTCTAAAAGAAGATTTTTTTTAATTGTTTTTTTTAAACTCATAAATCATAAATGTTGCTCTATCTCAGATAGTAATCTTTCTTTTTTTTCCATTCGGAATTCTACTAATAATTTTTTTATATTCTCATATTTCATAGCTAAAATATGAACAGCTAATAAAGCTGCATTGTATGAATTATTTATGCCTACTGTAGCAACAGGAACATCTTTTGGCATTTGTATTATAGAAAAAAGAGCATCCAATCCACCTAATGATCCTTCTCCATTTTTATTTTTACAATTATGAAAAGGAATTCCTATAACAGGAATAATTGTTTTTGATGCAATTATTCCAGGTAAATGAGCAGATAATCCAGCTCCTGATATTATTATATCTATTCCTTTCGATTCTACTTTTTTTATAGTATTTGATAATATATCTGGTAATCTATGAGCAGATATAATATAAGATTTATAACCTATGTTAAATTTATTTAAAATATCTACTCCTTTTTTCATGATTGGTTTATCAGAACTACTTCCTAGAAAAATGGCTATTTTTATGTTCATTTTATTTATAAATTTTTTTTTATAAAAAATATTCTACCGCATTTTTAAAAATGGATTCTTCATGATAAATGTTAGGAATATTTTTTAATAATCCATTATTACAACGTTCTGGGTGTGTCATTCTTCCATAGATTTTTCCATCTTCACTTAATAATCCTTCAATAGATCTAATAGACCCATTGGGGTTATAAGATCTTTCTAAACTAGGATTGCCTTGTAAATCTACATATTGCGATGCTACCTGACTTTTTTTAAATAGAGAATTCGTTATTTCTTTACTAGCGTAAAATCTACCTTCTCCATGAGAAATAGGAAAGGTGTATACTTTATTTTTCATGCCATTTAACCATGGAGAATTGTCTGAAATTATCTTAATATGTACACATTGTGATATATGCTTTTCTATTTTATTATAGGTTAACGTAGGAGATTTATGATTTCTTAAACTTACTTTTCCATAAGGTAACAATCCAGATTTTATCAATCCTTGAAACCCATTACATATACCTAATATTAATCCATCTCTTTCAAGAAAATCTATGATAGCATCTTTAATAAGTTTATTCTGTAATACAGTTGCGATAAATTTTCCAGCTCCATCTGGTTCATCTCCAGCACTAAATCCTCCACAAAGCATAAATATTTGTGTAGATTCTATGTATTTTTTAATATAAAGGATAGATTCTGTTACATCTTGATCATTTATATTTTTGAAAACAAAACTATCTACTACAGCTCCTTCTTTTTTGAAGGCTCTAATAGATTCAAACTCGTTATTTGTTCCTGGAAATATTGGAATAAAAACATGTGGAGTTCCTTTTTTTTTGTACTTATATTTATTTTTATTATATGATGAAATAGGTATATGTTTTTTATCTAATAATTTTTTTTCTAAAAAATTATTAGAATCGAAATTTTGTTTTTCTTCATTTTCATTATAGGAGTAAATTGGTTCTAAAGTTTTTGACCAACTTTCGATTGCTTTATCGATTTTAATCTGTATTTCATTAAAAAATAAATATTTATCAGAGACCACTTCTCCTATTAGAATAAAATTATCTGAAGAAATATTAGAATTAGTTTCTATAATTAAAGATCCTATATGAGTTTCAAACAAATTTTTTTTACAATTTATAATTGCTCCTAAACGATTTCCAAATGCCATTTTTGCAATAGCAATAGAAATACCTCCATCTTTTATCGTTTTTATAGAAACAATAGTTTTAGAACAGATTCCTTTGTAAATCTGATCATAAGCATTTTTTATAGAATTAAAATCAGGCATTTCATTTTCTAACAGCTTGTGATCATATAAATATATTTTATTTCCTACTTTTTTTAATTCAGGAGAAATTACATTAAAATATGAACCTTTAGCTACCCCAAAGGCTATAAATGTAGGAGGAACATGTATATTTTTATACGTTCCTGACATTGAATCTTTTCCTCCTATAGAAGCCAATTCCAAATTCATTTGTGCATGATAAGCTCCCAATAAAGCAGAAAAAGGTTCCCCCCAATTTTCTGGATTATTCCCCAATTTCTGATAATATTCTTGAAAACTAAAATAGATATTCTTATAATATCCTCCCATAGAAACAATTTTAGAAATACATTCCACTATTGCATACATGCCTCCATGAAATGGACTCCAAATAGAAATTTCAGGATGAAAACCCCAAGCAGCAAAACTAACTGTATTAGTTATTTTTTCATCATGAACGGGAATTTTATGAACGCTCCCTTCAGATGGGGTCATTTGATATTTTCCTCCGAAAGGCATTAAAACAGTAGTTCCACCTACAGTACTATCAAACATTTCTACAAGACTTTTTTGAGAAGCTATATTTAATTCAGAAATGGTTTTTATAAATTTTTTTTCACTAAATTTTATTTTTTTTTTGAAAGGAGAAATTGAAACTGGAGAAACTACTTTAACGTCCTGTTTTTTTCTAACTCCTCCTGTATTCAAAAAATAACTATCCAAATTAAGAATTTTATGATCTTTATAAGAAAATATAATTCTTTTATTATCAGTTATTTTAGCTATATATACAGCTATAATATTTTCTTCATTAGCTAAACAAATAAATTTTTTGACATTTTTAGAATCTAATACTACAGCTATACGTTCTTGTGATTCGGAAAGAGCAATATCTATAGCCTCCATCTCTGTATCTGTTATTTTTTTTTTAATAGGAATTTTATCTAAATAAAGTTCTATACTATTACTTAGTTCACCTATAGCTACTGCAGCGCCTCCTGCACCAAAATCATTACACTTTTTTATCAATGAAATAACCTCTTTTCTTCTAAAAAATCTTTGTATTTTACGTTCTATTAATGGGTTTCCTTTTTCTACTATATTTTTTTTCGAATTATCATAAAATTCTTTAGATGAATCTGTAGCTCCACCTATTCCCTCCTTTCCTGTTAACCCTCCAATTAATAAAACTGCATCTCCTTTCTCTGGTTTTTCTTGTTTTACAAAATTAATAGGAACTGCTCCAATAACCATTCCTACTTCCATTCTTTTTGCTACATATCTATCATGATAAATTTCATGAACATGAGAAGTAGCTAATCCTATCTTATTTCCATAAGAACTATAACCCATAGCTGATTCTAAACAAATTTTATGTTGAGATAATTTTTCATTAATAATTTTTTGTTTTATAGGATTTCCTGCTCCACTTAACCTTATTCCTTGATAAACATACCCCCTTCCAGATAAAGGATCACGAATAGCCCCTCCTATACATGTAGAAGCACCTCCAAATGGATCTATTTCAGTTGGGTGATTATGAGTTTCATTTTTAAACAAAAGATACCATTTTTCTTTTTCAATTTTATCTTTTTTTATAATGTCTACATCTATCTTAATGAGACAAGAATTATGTTCATTAGATAAAACAAAATTTTTTAATTTTCCTTTCCGATAAAGAATATTATAAGGCATATTAGATAAATCCATAAAATTTATGGGTTTTTTGGAAAAACCTATTTTTTCTCTATCCTTTAAATATTTTATAAATATATCTTGATATAATTTTTTAAATTTTCCATCAAATGTAATTTTAGAAAGTGTTGTAAAAAAGGTTGTATGACGACAATGATCAGACCAGTAAGCATCTAAAATACGTATTTCTTCTTTTGTTGGATTTCTATTTTCTTTTATGAAATTTTTCTGTATGAAAATTAAATTTTCAATTCCCATAGAAAGACTCCATAATTTATGAAACTTTTTAAGTTTTTCATAAGAAAAATTAATAAATTGATCTATCCTTAGATCAGAATCATCTTTTATTTCAATTTTTTTGTTACAGTTATCAAATTTTTGATATTGATAATACCTTTTAATTTTATTAAAATCCTTTCTATTATTTTTCTTATCTACTCCAATCAGCTCTATTAACTGACCTGTTTTTATAATAGGATTTAATTTAGGATACAAAATTTTCATGCATAGTATAGCAGCTTCTGCTCTATCATCAAAATTATCTATGTAAAAATGTGGGTTTTTAATTCTTATCTTATCATAAAAAAATATATCTGTAACAGGATCTACGAAAATTTTTAACAAACTATCTAAAAAAATATTTTTATCTATATTAAAAATATCATATATATGATAAATAATAATTTCATTTAGTGAAATATTCATTCTTTTTATCTCCCGAAACATTTTTATAGAATCAACATTGAAAGAATTTTTTTTCTGTATATAAATTCTAAAACTCATGGATTAAACTTGTATATCTATACTTGATAAGTCAGAATCAATTAAATAATGATATTTTTTTAATATTGGATTAACTTTTTTATCAATAAATTCTAAAGTATGATCTGAAGAAAAACCTATAAAATTTTTAGGATTTAATATTTTATCCATTGTTTTTTTATCAATTGGTATTTTGGCATCATTTAATACTCTTTGAATAAAATCATTTTCTTTTCCCTCTAACTTCATTCTAGAAGTTGTTTCCATAGAATGAATTCGTATTCTTTCATGAATTTCTTGCCTATCTGATCCTTTTCTAACACATTCTACTATAAGATATTCTGTAATTAAAAATGGTAGTTCATCTCTTATGTGTTTTTCTATAACCTTAGGGTATATAACTATATCTTCTAAGATATTATTCCAAATTATTAGAATAGCATCTATAGATAAAAAAGATTGTGCTAGAACTAACCTTCTATTTGCAGAATCATCTAAAGTTCTTTCTAACCATTGAGTTGCTGCTACCATAGCTGAACTATTTGATAAAGAAATTACAAATTTTGCTAGAGAAGACATTCTTTCACTTCGTATTGGATTACGTTTATATGCCATAGCGCTAGATCCTATTTGTTCTTTTTCAAAAGGTTCTTCCATCTCTTTTAAATTTTGCAAAAGTCGTAAATCATTACTGAACTTATGAGCAGATTGTGCTATGTTTGACAACAAATTTAATATTTGTGCATCAATTTTTCTATCATAAGTTTGACTTGTAATAGGAAAGACATTTTTAAATCCAAATTTATTGGATATTTTTTCTTCCAAAAATTTCGTTTTTTGTAAATCACCATTAAATAATTCTTTAAAGCTTGCTGCAGATCCTACTGTTCCTTTTACTCCTCTAAAACAAATACTTTTCAACCTGAATTCCAATTCATTTATATCTAGTAGAAGACTCTGTATCCATAATGCAATACGTTTCCCAACAGTTGTTAATTGAGCAGGTTGATAGTGAGTAAAAGCTAAAGTTGGAATATCATGATATTCTATAGATAAATTTCTAAAGCGAAAAATAATGTTAATCAATTTTTTAAGTAAAATTTCTAATCCATCTCGAATAAGAATAATATCGGTATTATCCCCTAAAAATGCGCTAGTAACCCCAAGATGAATAATAGGTTTTGCTATAACAGCTTTTTCTCCAAAAGCATATAAATGTGCCATTACATCATGACGAAACTTTTTTTCAAAGAAACTAACTCTTTTCCAGTCGATGTTTAATAAATTTTTTTTTAAATCCTGTATTTGTTCATCACTAATATTTAATCCTAATTCTTTTTGATATTTTGCTAAATACAACCATAATTTTCTCCAAGTAGAGAACTTTTTTTTTGGAGAAAAATTATATAACATTTCTTTACTGCTATATCTTTCTATTAATGGGTTACTATATTTTTCCATATTTAATATTTATGAAAAAATCGTTAAAAAAAAGATTTATTTTTAATAATATTTTGGGTTCTTTCAGGACCTACAGAAATCAATAATATTCTTATATTCAGGTAATTTTCAATAAATTTAAGATATTTTTTACAATTTTCAGGTAAATTTTCATAATTTCTAATATGATATATTTCTTTTTCCCAACCATAAAATTCTATATAAACTACTTCTATATTATTATTTTCTATGTTTGCTGGAAAATATTTAATAATTTTTCCATTATACCTATATTCTATGCAGACTTTAATTACTTTCAATGTGCTTAATACATCTAATTTTGTAATAATTAAATGATTAATTCCATTTATCATACAAGAATATTTCAAAGAAACCAAATCTAACCATCCACATCGTCTTGGACGATTTGTAGTAGTACCATATTCATTACCTTTCTCTCTAATTAAAGAGCTTTCATCTCCTTTTATTTCTGTAGGAAAAGGTCCATTTCCTACACGTGTAGTGTATGCTTTTGCTATTCCTATGAAATTTTTTAAAAAACTAGGAGGAACTCCAGCCCCTGTACATACGCCACCTGTTGAACAAGATGAAGTAGTAACGTACGGATACGTTCCATAGTTAATGTCTAATAACATCGCTTGAGCACCTTCAAATAAAATTTTTTTTCTTTTATGAAAAGCATTATGTATTTCATAAACTGCATCTATTATTCTATGAGAAATGATTTTTGCATATTCTATGTATTCTTCATAAATAGATTCAAAAAAAATAGGATCTCCTTTATAAATTTTTGTGATAATTTGATTTTTAAAATCAATATTTTTTTTTAATTTTATTCGAAATAAATCTATATTCATAAGGTCTACAATGCGTATTCCAACACGACCTATTTTATCTGCATAAGCTGGCCCTATTCCACGATGTGTTGTTCCAATGGACATTTTTCCTAAAGATTCTTCTTGATATTTATCTAATAGACGGTGATAAGGCATTATTACGTGAGCTCTATTTGATAAATAGATTTTATCTGTATTAATTCCAAAAGACTCTAAGTTTTTAATTTCTTGTATCAGAGATTTTGGATCTATTACTACTCCAGGACCTATAATACAATTAACATGAGAATAAATAATACCAGAAGGTATTAAATGAAGAACAAAATGACGATTATTAATATGGATAGAATGACCAGAGTTATTTCCACCCTGATAACGAATTACATAATCTGAGTTTTTAGAAAGTAAATCCGTAATTTTTCCTTTTCCCTCGTCACCCCATTGGAGACCAACAATAACATTTAAAGGCATGATATTTATACATTTTTACATTTTAGAACAAAGTTAAGCCTTCTTATAGAGATAAGAAAAAATATTTTATCTTATTTTTTTTGAGATTTTCGTTTCATATGTTGATATGCTAACCTTGTAACTTTTCTTCCTCTTGGAGTTCTTATGAGATATCCTTCTTGTATAAGAAAAGGTTCATAAACTTCTTCTATAGTTTCTGGATTTTCATTAACAGATATAGCTATAGTATTTATTCCTACTGGTCCACCTTTAAAGTAATCAATAATAGATTGAAGTATTCTATGATCCATTTCATCTAACCCATATTCATCTACATGAAGAGACTCCAATCCGGTATTGCATATATTAAGATCAATAGTTCCATTTCCTTTTATTTGTGCAAAATCACGAATTCTACGAAGTAAAGCATTAGCTATTCGTGGAGTACCACGACTTCTATTAGCAATTTCGTGACAAGCTTCTTCTGTTATTGGAATATTTAATACTTTTGCACTGCGATTTACAATATTCTTCAGTAATTCTTTTTGATAATAACTAAGACGGAAATTTATTCCAAATCTAGAACGCATAGGAGCTGTAAGTAATCCAGATTTTGTAGTAGCTCCTATTAAAGTAAAAGGAGATAAATCTATTTGTACTGATTTAGCATTAGAACCAGAATCTATAATAATATCTATTTTATAATTTTCCATAGCAGAATATAGATATTCTTCTACTATTGGAGAAAGACGGTGAATTTCATCGATAAAAATAACATCATTTAATTTTAAATGAATAAGTAATCCAGCTAAATCTCCTGGTTTATCCAAAACAGATCCTGAGGTAACAGTTATATTAACACATAATTCATTGGCAACAATATAAGCTAATGTTGTTTTTCCTAAACCAGGAGGTCCATGAAATAAAATATGATCTAAACATTCTTTTCTTTTTTTAGCTGCTTGAATAAATACTTTTAAATTTTCTAAAATTTCGTTTTGACCAATAAAATCTTTAATAGTTTTTGGATTTAAAGATTTTTCTGAAGAATAAGACACAAAAATATTGTTTAAATTAAAAAAATGACTTTTACTATCTTTTACTATCATAGTAATAAATACTACAACTAACTTATACTATATCATGTTAATTAAAATATGTTAAATATGTTAAATATGTTAAATATGTTAAAAAAGAATAGCATAAAATTCCAAGATTTCAGAATATTTAAGATTGAATAGTTTGTGAAATCAAATTGAATAGGAACAATGGAGATATATCCATTATTCAAAGCCCATTCATCTGTGTCATCTTCCTCTTCCTCATCAAAATTAACAAAATTTCCTACTAACCAATAGTAGGTTCTTCCTTTTGGATTAGATCTTTTTTCAAAACTTTCTTGCCATTTAGATTTTGCTTGTCTACATATTTTAATTCCTTTTATTTCTTCTTTTTTCAATTTTGGGATATTCACATTTAGAGTGATTGTTTTTTCTGGAATAGGATTATATAATATTTTTTTTACAATTTCACATACATATTTTTTTGATGATGAAAAATCAGCATTCCATTCTAAATCTAAAAGAGAAAACCCCACAGATGGTATTCCTTCTATACCAGCTTCTATTACAGCAGAAACAGTTCCAGAATATCTAATATTTATAGAAGAATTTGATCCATGGTTTATTCCAGATACACAAATATCTGGTCTTCTTGGTAAAATATTATTAATTGCTAGTTTTACACAATCTACTGGAGTACCAGAACATTCCCATTCTTTTTGTTTTCCGTTATCTATTTTAACAGAATCACAGTATAATATTGTATCCATAGTTATAGAATGTGCTGTTCCAGATTTCGGGCTATTTGGTGCTACAACATACACCTCTCCCAAGGAATTCATACTTTCTATAAGAGATCTTATCCCTGGAGCTATAATTCCATCATCATTTGTTACTAAAATAATTGGTTTATTATTCATTTTTTTTATGAAAAAAAAGATAAAATATATTTTTTATATTTTATATTATAATTCTCAATTCCAAATTCCAATAATATATATATGGAAAATAGTAAAATTAGAAAAATAAAATGGATAATAATTGGTGTTTTTATCCTATTTTTATTTAGTTTTTGTTCTTCAAGTAATGAAGAAGAACATGTAAAAAACATAATCATACTTAAGAAAATATATAAAACGCTTTGTCTTTCTCATATAAATCCTATAAATGTTAACAATGATTTTTCAGAAACAGTGTATAAAAAATATTTTGAAAAATTAGATAGTAATAAACGTTTTTTTTTACAAAAAGACATTAATAGCCTTTCTTTGTATAAAGATAAAATAGATGATTTTTGGATTCATGCAGATACTACTTTTTTTGACATAATAATTCAATGTTTTTATCAAAGAATAAAAGAGGTTGAATCTATATGTTTAGATATATTGAAAAATCCTTTTGATTTTAACAAAAAGGAAGTTTATTCTAGAGAAATAGATTTTTCTTACCCTAAAAATAAGACGGAATGCATTGATAAATGGAGAAAATATCTAAAATATTTAACTCTATCAGAAATAACAAATTCTATAAAACAAAAAGAAAAAATATCAAATAGAAAGATATGGAAAGATATATTTTTCAATGCAGAAAAGGAATCAAGAAGAAAAGTAAAAGAATATGTAGAGGAATATTTTAGGAAATTAAAAATTAGAAAAAAATCTGATTGGTTTTCAATATATGTAAATACTATCATATCTCAATATGATCCTCATACTAATTATTTTTCTCCGAAAGAAAAAGAAATATTTAATTTAAATGTATCTGGTCAAACAGAAGGAATTGGTATAGAACTTAAAGATGAAAAAGGGTATGCTACAGTAGTAAATATTGTTATTGGATCTCCTGCATGGAAAAGTAAAAAAATAGATGTGGGAGACAAAATTATCAAGGTATCAAAGGATTTAAATTCAGAAGAAAACATTGTAGGAATGTTGTTAGATAATTCTATACGTTTAATAAAAGGAAAAAAAGGAACAAAAGTAAAATTAACAATACAAAAAAATAATGGATTTGTAGAAGAAGTAATTCTTACTAGAGATATTGTTGAAAAAAAAGAAATTTTTGCAAAAAGCGTATTAATTTTAGATAATAAAAAATATAAATATGGTTTAATTTTTTTACCTGAATTTTACTTTAATCCTGAAAATAAAAATGGAAGAAATGCAACAGATGATATAAAAAAAATTATTCAAGAACTAAAAAAAGAAAATATTAAAGGAATTATTCTAGATATAAGAAACAATAGAGGCGGATCATTATCTAGTGTAATAGATATAGCTGGTTTTTTTTTAGGAAAAGTTCCTATTGTACAAACAGGAAAATCTCCTAATATAAAAAAAATACTAAAAAATAATAATCATAAAATTTTATGGGAAGGTCCTCTTGTAGTTATTGTTAATGAACAATCAGCTTCTGCTTCAGAAATACTTTCTGCAGCAATAAAAGATTATAAAAGAGGAATTATTATCGGTAGTGAACAAACATATGGAAAAGGAACTGTTCAAACTATTTATCCATTAAATAGATTTTATTTTTTTTACAAAAAAGAAGAATTAGGAATTCTAAAATTTACCATGAATAAATTTTATAGAATTAATGGGGACTCTACACAATTAAAAGGAGTGAATTCAGATATTATTATTCCAAGTAATAGATCATCAAAATTAATAGAAAAATATCATCAAAATTCTATGAAATGGGATCAGGTTGACCCTGTATCTATTAAAACTTGGGATGAAAAAAAATTAGAAAAAATTAAAATAAAAAGTATTAATAGATTAAGAAAAAATAATAAATTAATAAATAAAATTTATAAAAATATGCAATTATTAGAAAATAAATTTTTAAATAAAAAAACATATTCTCTTAATTGGAGAGATTCGTACTATGAAAATTTAATAACAAAAAAAAGGAAAAAGCATTTTCAGAAATTAAAAAAATATTTAAATAATGTATATGGAAAGTTCCCTATTAATTATAAAATAATTATCGATAAAAATGAATTAGAAAAAAAATGGATAGAAAATTTGAACAAAGATTTTTATATATCAGAATATGTAAATATTTTACGTGATTTTAATGAAATCCCATAATAGGTTTTTTATAAACTTTTTCTACGTCTGCTATAGCATCATTTTCTTTCAAATGAATTAATCTTACTCCTTGAGTAGTTCTTCCCATTACTCGTATGTCTGAGACTGGAATACGTATCATTATTCCTGATTTTTTAATAATCATTAAGTCATCTTCATCTGTAACATGTTTTATAGCAATTAAACTTCCTGTTTTTTGAGTAATATTTAATGTTTTAATCCCTTTTCCTCCACGATTAGTAAGACGATATTCTTCAAGACTTGATCTTTTTCCAAATCCTTTTTGAGATACCACT
The DNA here is from genome assembly GCF_014252055.1 of Blattabacterium cuenoti. Lineage (GTDB taxonomy): Bacteria > Bacteroidota > Bacteroidia > Flavobacteriales > Blattabacteriaceae > Blattabacterium > Blattabacterium cuenoti_D. The sequence continues at coordinate 149,824 of NZ_CP059208.1, read as the reverse complement.
AATAAACTTCCTTTTTCTTCTCCATCTACACCACATATAATTCCAATAACCATATCTTCTTTAACGGTAAAATTTATTCCTATTACTCCAGAAGAATTTCTTCCGGTTATACGAACTTTTTTCTCTGAAAAACGAATGATTCTTCCACTTTTTAAAGCTATAAAAACATGACTATCTCCTCTAGTTAAAATAGCTTCTAATAAAGAATCTCCTTTACGAATTACAATAGCATTTATGCCATATTTTCTAGGACGAGAATAATTTTCTAAAGAAGTTTTCTTAATAATACCTTTTTGAGTTACCATCATTACATAATGATCTTTAACATATTTCTTATTAGTAAGATTTCCAGTTAAAATATAAGCATTAACTTTGTCATCTTGTTGAAGATGAATAATGTTTTGTATTGCTCTGCCCTTAGATATTTTAGATCCTTCTGGGATCTCATAAACTCTCAACCAAAAACATTTTCCTTTCTCTGTAAACAAAAGAAGATACTGATGATTAGTTGCTATAAGTAAGTGTTTAAAAAAATCAGATTCTCTAGCAGTTGCTCCTCTATTTCCTACTCCACCTCTACCTTGACGTTTATATTCTGATAAAGATGTTCTTTTTATATAACCTGCATGAGAAATAGTTAAAACAACTTGTTCATCTTCAATAAGATCTTCTATATCAACTTTATTTCCTGTATAATCAATTTGTGTACGACGAGTATCTTGATATTTTCTTTTAATATCTAAGAGTTCTTCTTTTATAATTTTAGTTCTTATAAAATATTGATCTAATACATTTTTCAAAAAATCTATGTTCTTTAATAATTCTTTATGTTCATTTTTTAATCTATCTACTTCTAAGGTAGTAAGATTTTGTAGTCGCATATCTAAAATAGATTTTGATTGATCTTCAGATATTTCAAATTTATTCATTAATTCATTGATCGCTTCTTTATGATTTCTAGAATTTTTAATTAGTTCTATCATTATATCTATTTGATTCACTATTTTTAAAAAACCAGTTAGAATATGAACGCGATTTTTGCATTTTTTTAATTCATATTTAGTACGACGAATAATAACATCGTGTCTATGATTAACAAAATGATGAATAAGATCTTTTATATTTAATTGAGCTGGTTTACCGTTAATTAATGCTATATTATTAACGTTAAAATAAGTTTCTAATGATGTATATTTAAATAAATTATTTAACAATATATCAGGATTTGTGTTCTGTTTAAGAATATAAACGATACGTAATCCGTTTCTATCAGATTCGTCACGAATCTGATAAATTCCTTCCATTTTTCCTTCCTTCATCAATCCAACTGTTTTAGTTATCATATCAGCTTTATTCACTTGATAAGGAATTTCATCTACCACAAGACATTGTTTTCCATTAATTTCTTCTAAATGTATTTTTGCTCGTAATACTATACGTCCTCTTCCAGTTTGAAACGCTTTTCTAACACCATCATATCCATAAATAATTCCTCCTGTAGGAAAATCTGGAGCTTTAATATATTTCATTATTTGTTCTATAGATAAATTATTATTATCTATATAAGCACAAATTGCTTTAATGGTTTCCGTTAAATTATGAGGAGGGATATTAGTTGCCATACCTACTGCAATTCCGGAAGAACCATTAATTAAAAGATTGGGAATACGCGTTGGTAAAACAGTAGGTTCCTCTAGAGAATCATCGAAATTTAATTTCATATCCACTGTGTCCTTCTTAATATCCAATAACATTTCCTCAGATATTTTTTTCATCTTTACTTCTGTATAACGCATAGCTGCAGGTGGATCCGCATCTAAAGATCCAAAATTACCTTGTCCATCTATTAATGGATATCTTAAAGTCCATTCTTGAGACATACGAACCATTGTATCGTAAACAGAAACATCTCCGTGAGGATGGTATTTTCCTAATACTTCTCCAACAATACGAGCAGATTTTTTATAAGAATTGTTATAAAAAATTCCTAATTTATACATTCCATAAAGGACTCTTCTATGCACAGGTTTTAATCCATCTCTAGCATCAGGAAGAGCTCTAGAAACAATTACAGACATAGAATAATCTATGTAAGATGATTTCATTTCATCTTCAATATTAATAGGAATCAATTTTTCGCCTTCACTCATTATAAAATTTTATTTTTTTTAATATAATCAAACTAAGAAATAAGTTAAAATTAACATTTCAATAAACTTTCTTTTATTAAAGAAAAAGGAACTTCATAATTGTAAGAACATTCTCCTATTCTCTTTATTAGAGAAAATTGTATTTTATTTTTTTCATTTTTTTTATCATGCTCCATAATTATAAACAACTTTTCTACATCTAAATCAGATAAAACATATTTTTTAGGGTAAAATGAAGAAAGTGAAGATTCTATTTCTTCATAATCTATCATTGATAAGTCATTTATTTTATGTGAAATCCAAGATTCATAAATCATTCCACTTGCAATAGCCATCCCGTGTAGTATTTTTTCTTTTTTATTCATAAAATAACTTTCTAATGCATGTCCAATAGTATGACCAAAATTAAGAATCTTTCTTAATCCTTTTTCTTTAGGATCTTTTGTGACTATTTTATTTTTTATAAATATAGATTTCTTAATAAGATCATTACATATATTTTTATTCTCTGCCATTTCCAATTTAAATTTATTCATATCAATCCAAAAGTCTTTGTTTGCTATAAGTCCATGTTTAAACATTTCAGCCATTCCAGAAATAATTTCTGTTCTAGATAGAGTATTTAGAAAAAATGGATCAATAATTAAAAGTTCTGGAATATGAAAAGTTCCTATTTCATTTTTAATATAATCTAAATTGACACCTGTTTTGTATCCTATAGATGCATCAACCATTCCCAATAAAGTTGTAGGAATATTAATAAAACGAATACCCCGTTTAAATATAGATGAAACAAAACCACCAAGATCTGTTATCACTCCACCTCCAACATTTATAATCAAACTATTTCTGGTAGCTTTTAACTTTTCCAAAAGTTTACATATTTTGATACATGTATAAATATTTTTTTCTTTTTCTCCTGTTCTTATTTTAATAACATGAGATTTATTTAAAAAATTTACATGAGATAGTATGATTGGAAAACAATGTTTGTAAGTTAGATTATCAACTAAAATAAATACATTTTTTGGATCAAATTTTTGATTAACTAGATAACTATTTAAGACATGATAAGCTTCATCATTAAAATATATATTTTTTCCGTTTTCTTTTTGCATGAATTTATCTTGTTTACTAGACAAAAGTAGTAATTTTTATTATAAAAAATTAATCTACGAAATAGAATATCTTCTGTAACCAGAAAATTAAAAAAACAAAACCTATTATTATAAAAATAATATTTGGTATCCATCCTAAAGTATTAATAAATTCGTAAATGTATTCCATATAAAAATATTTTTACTTGAATTTTAAAGATTCATGAATATATTTGAGAAATGTAAATATTTAAATTTGTTTTTTTTATCATCATATTTGTATCATGTCAAATTTTTGGGATTTTATTCAACATTTATTTAATCCTAGATGGATTTTTTTATATTTCGGAAATGCAGCATTATTTATTCTTTTAGTAATTGTCTTTGCAGAAACTGGTTTTTTCATTGGTTTTTTTTTACCTGGAGATTCTTTATTATTTACTGCTGGAATATTTGGAGAAGATTTATGTAAAAATTTTTATAATGTTCCTTTTTTTATTATAATACTAATTGTTGCATTTTTTGCTATTCTTGGGAATATTCAAGGTTACTGGTTAGGGTATAAATCTGGAGAATTATTGTATAGAAAAAAAGATTCCTTTTTTTTTAAGAAAAAACATTTAATTCTAGCTAAATTATTTTATAATAAATATAAAGCTACAGCATTAATAATGAGTAGATTTCTTCCTTTATTCAGAACTTTTGCTCCTATTGTAGCAGGTGCTATTCGTATGAATTTTAAAAAATTTATGATATACAATGTAATTGGAGCTATTATTTGGACTTATTCTATTATGTTAGCAGGGCATTATCTAGATAAGAGTTTTCCTGAATTGAAAAATCATCTTGAATGGATTGTTTTATTGATACTATTTATAACAACATTACCAGTAATTATTAAATTAAAAAAAAGTAAAAAAAAGAAATTATTGATTTAATTCAGTCTATGTATGTTTTCTTTCTTTTTAAAAGAAAAAATTTTTTTATTAAAGATTTGCATCTATTTTTCATAATACCAGAAATTAATTCTGTTTTCGGATGTAATTTAATTCCAGCATATAAAAATCCTTTTTTATTATTTGCTCCACAAACAACTCTTCCTATTTTAGCCCAAAATAAAGCTCCTGCGCACATTACACATGGTTCTAATGTAACGTATAATGTACATTTTCTCATATACTTTTCTTCTAAATATTTGGAAGCTAAATTAATAACTAATATTTCTGCGTGTGCAATAGTATTATTTAATGTTTCCGTTAAATTATGAGCTTTTGCTATAACTGCATTTTCATACGTAATGGCCGCTCCTATAGGAACTTCATTTTTATGAAAAGCAATAATAGCCTCATTAAAAGCTATTTTCATAAAATAATGATCTTTTTTTTTATAAGAAATAAAAGACATTATTTATTTTTTTGTTGTTTTTTATCTTCTTTATTTTTATTATCTTCTTCTTTAATAGTTGTTCTAGAATTTTTTACTCTTGCTATAAGAGTTTGTACAGGATCTAAAATAGAATATTTTACATTTTGTAAATCTTTAACAATGATTCTATCTCCTATATCTAAAGAACTAATATCTATTTTTATAAATTCTGGGATATCAGATGGAAAAGCTTTTATTTTTAATTTTCTAATTAAAGAATAATACTCTCCTCCTTTGGTAACACCAATTGGTCTCCCTACAAATTTTACTGGAAGTGATAATTTTATAGGTTTTGATTCTTCAATTTTATAAAAATCTACATGTAAAATTTCGTCACTAACTGGATCAAATTGTATTTCCTTTTGTACAGCTTTTATATTTTTATCATACCCTTCTATTTTAATATTTACTCCATGGATATCTCCATAACGCATTACTTTTTTTAAGTTTTCTGATGCAGTATAAAATGGAATATTTATATCTTTTCCATATAAAATACACGGGATATTTTCCGAAATTCGTATAAAACGAACATTTTTTTTTCCTACATTTCTTTTCTTTCCGTAAATATTTACATATTTCATATCTTTTTTTTTTACATAATTAAATTATAAATTTATTGCTAATAGATTCATCATTATGAACAGATTGCATTACTTCAGCAAAAAGTGAAGCACAAGATAGTACTTTAATCTTATCATTTTTTTCTTTTAAAGGAATAGTATCTGTTATTACTAATTCTTCAAGTTCAGAATTTTTTATTTTATCATACGAATTTCCTGATAAAACTGGATGGGTAGCTATAGCACGAATACTTTTAGCTCCTTGTTTTTTTATTAGGTTAGCTGCTTCCGTTAAAGTTCCAGCAGTATCTACCATATCATCTATAAGAATAATATTTTTATTTTTAACATTTCCTATGAGATTCATAAATTCTATTTCATTTGCCTTTTTTCTTTCTTTATAACAAATAACAACATCTGTTCTCAAGTAACCAGCATAGCTTCTAGCTCTTTTTGCTCCCCCCATATCTGGAGAAGCAATCGTTAATTGATCCATATTTAATTTTTTAATGTAATCAATGAATATTCTAGAAGCATATAAATGATCCACAGGAATGTCAAAAAAACCTTGAATTTGATCTGCATGTAAATCCATAGTCATAACTCTTCTAGCACCTGATGCTACCATTAGATTAGCTACAAGTTTTGCTGCGATAGGTGTTCTAGGTTGATCTTTATGGTCTTGTCTAGCCCATCCAAAGTATGGAATAACCAATGTTATATTTTGTGCAGAAGCTCTACGAGCTGCATCACTCATCAATAATAATTCCATTAAATTATCTACTGGAGGAAAAGTAGATCCAATTAAAAACACTCTGGATCCACGAACAGATTGTTCGAAACAAGGAGTATATTCTCCATCACTAAATTCCAAAAACCGTACTTTTCCTAAGAACTTTCCATAATGGTGAGCTATATTTTTTGATAATTCTAACCCACTTCTTGTAGAAAAGAAGAGTACCTTCTGATTCATAGTTATGTTTTTTTATTATGCAAAAATACTCTTTAAATTAAAAATAAATCATTGTGTTAAAATATAAATTATGAAACAATACTTAAATCTATTAAAAAATGTATTAAAAAATGGAATCAAAAGAAAAGACCGTACCGGTGTAGGGACTATAAGTTTATTTGGTTATCAAATGAGATTTGATTTAAGAAAAGGGTTTCCTCTTTTAACTACTAAAAAGTTAAACATACGATATATTATTCATGAATTACTATGGTTTTTAAAAGGAAAAACTAATATACAATACTTAAAAAATAATAATGTTTCTATTTGGAATCATTGGGCTGATGAAAAAGGAGATCTTGGCCCAATATATGGATTACAATGGAGAAGGTGGCCAGATTATAATGGTAAAAATTCTATAGATCAGATAACAAATGTTATAGAGGAAATAAAATTGAATCCAAATTCAAGAAGGTTAATAGTATCTTCTTGGAATGTTGGGATGATTAAAGATATGGCATTACCTCCTTGTCATGTACTTTTTCAATTTTACGTATCTGATAATGGAAGAAAACTATCACTACTTTTATATCAAAGAAGCGCAGATATTTTTATAGGACTACCTTTTAACATAGCATCTTATGCTTTATTACTTATGATGTTATCCAGAGTTTTAAATTTAAAAGAAAAAGAATTAATTCATACAATAGGTGATGCCCATATATATATAAACCATATAGAACAAGTTAAATTACAATTAAAAAGAAAACCAAAAAAACTTCCAGAAATTATTATTAATCCATCTGTAAAAAATATTTTTGAATTTTCTTTTAAAGATTTTAATTTGAAAAATTATGATCCCTTTCCTCATATTAAGGGAGATGTAGCTATTTAATTATATTCTTTCTAATAACCAACTTTTAAAATTATTAAAATCATTGGACATAGATAAAATTTTTTCTTTTCTTTTTTCTTTTAAGAAAACTCCTAAGTTACTAGGAACTATAATTTCATCTCGTAAAATTAGTGGCATATGATCTAAGAATTTAATAGGATGAGCTGTTTCTAAAAAAATAGCTTTTAATGAAGATTTATAATTCATTTTTTTAAAATATTTCTTTATTCCTAAATATCCTACTGCACCATGTGGATCTAATATATATTTATATTTTTTCCATACTTTTTCTATAATATAGAGAGTCTCTTTGTCTGTGAATCGATACGAAAATAGTTTTTTCTTTAGTTGTAAAATATTTTCTTTATATAAATAATTCCATATTCTAGGAAAATTATTTGGATTAGATATATCCATAGCATTTGATATAGTTTTCTTTACAGGAAGCGGTTGATATTTTTCATATTTCAAAAATCTAGGAATAGTGTCATTTATATTTGTTGGGGCAATAAAAAATTTTATAGGTAACCCCATTTTTTCTGACATCAGACCTGCACAAATATTTCCAAAATTTCCACTAGGAACTGAAAAAATTAGTTCTACAGGATTTTCTATTGTCTTATAAGCTAAAAAATAATAAAACATTTGAGGGAGCCATCTTGCTACGTTTATAGAATTAGCAGAAGTTAACACATATTTTTTTCGTATTTCTTTATCTAAAAAAGACTTTTTAACAATGTTTTGACAATTATCAAAATTTCCTTTTATCTCCAAAGAAAATATATTTTCCCCCAAAGAAGTAATTTGTTTTTTTTGTAATGAACTAATTCCATTATATGGATATAAAATAATCACTTCTATTCCAGGTTTTTTATAAAACCCATGAGCTACAGCAGCACCCGTATCACCAGAAGTAGCTACCAAGATGGTTATTTTTTTTTTTATTTTTTTATAGAAAAAACTCAAACATTCCGCCATAAATCTTACTCCTACATCTTTAAAAGCTAGAGTAGGACCATGAAAAAGTTCTAATACATAAATGTTATCATGTATTTTTTTTAATGGAAAAGGAAAAGATAAAGTATCATTGATAATATTAGAAATAAATGAATCTGGAATAGATTTTCCTATATAAGGTTTTATAATATACTTACAAATTTCAGAAATCTGAAGTTTTGGTAGATTTTTAATAAATTGATCATCTAATATAGGAATACGTTTTGGAACGTATAAACTTCCATCTGGAGATAATCCTTTTAATACAGCTTCTTCAAAAGAAATTAAATTCTTATCATTTGTTAAACTACGATATAACATAAATTTTTCTAATTTATTTATTAAATAATTTTAAACCATTTCACCCCTTTTTGGTTAATAGGAGAGGTATAAGTTTTATAATCTACTTTTAATGGAGAATAAACACGATTCATTTCTTCTGTTACTTTTTTTGCAGTATAATTTCCTTTACTTAACATAAATACAGATGGACCAGATCCAGAAATACCTCCACCTAATGCTCCTATTTCTTTACATTTTATTTTTAATTCATAAAATGCTGGAATAAGTGTAGCTCTTATCGGTTCTACAATTACATCTTCTAAGGATCTACTAATTAAAGCATAATCTTCTTGATATAATCCAGCAACCAATGCTCCTACATTACCCCATTGATGAATGGCATCTGTCATTAATACTTTCTGTTTCAAAATATCTCTAGCATCTGATGTTTTTATCTCTATTTGAGGATGAATGATACTAACCCATAATTCTCTAGGAACATGAAGATTAGTAATATCTAAAGGTTTATAACTTCTTACTAAAGTTACTCCCCCCATTATAGCAGGAGCAACATTATCAGCATGAGCTGATCCACTTGCTATTCGTTCTCCCTCCATAGCAAACCGTATAAGTTGCTTTTTACTAAAAGGATTACCTAAAAGAATATTAGCTCCAAAAACAACTCCAGCTGCACTAGCAGCACTAGATCCTATCCCACTTCCAGGATGGATATTTTTAATTAATTCTATTTCAAATCCTATTTTTTTTTCTTGAAAATTTTCTCTTTGTTGATATTTTTTTAATAAAAATTGCAAAGCAACAAAAGCTACATTTTTTTTTGGATCGGTAGGTAGAGATGCCCCACGTATTTTATTAATACGTATTCCTGGGGTATTAGATTTATATAAAAAAATTTCATCTTCTGGAATACCTAAAGACAATCCAATTACATCAAATCCACAAGCTAGATTAGCTACGGTAGCTGGTGCAAGTATTTTAACCCCCTTCATGATTATTATTTAGTAGCTTTAATAATATCAGAAAAAACTCCTGATGCAGTAACTTCTGCTCCAGCTCCAGCACCTCTTATGATAAGAGGTTGTTCAGCGTAACGATATGTATTATATAAGACCATATTATCTTTTCCTTCTAATTGAAAAAATGGATGATTTTGCTGAACAGATTCCAATCCAACAAAAGCTATCCCATTTTCATAACGTGCGATAAAACGTAAACGTTTTTTTAATTTTTCTGCTTCATTTCTAATATCAAAAAAGTAATCTTTATACTTATGTAATTCTTGATAAAAACTATCTATTGAACTCGACTTTAAACAAGTTTCAGGAAGAAATGATTTTTTATGTATATCACTTAATTCTAATGGGGCCCCACATTCTCTTGCTAAAATAACAATCTTCCTCATAACATCTAATCCACTTAGATCAATACGAGGATCTGGTTCTGTATATCCTTTTAATTGAGCTTCTTTTACAACTTCTAAAAAAGATTTTTTTCCCGTAAAACAATTGAATATAAAATTCAAACTTCCTGATAATACTGCTTCAATTTTATTTATTTTATCTCCACTATTTATAAGGTCATTTAATGTACTAATAACTGGAAGACTTGCTCCTACATTAGTTTCAAATAAAAAAGGAGCTTTAAAATGTCTAGATAAAGTCTTTAATTTTTTGTAATGTTCATAATCAGAAGAACAAGCTATCTTATTACAGGTAATGACCCCTATTCCATTTTTCAAGAATTTTTCGTAAGTCATAGCCATTTCTTCACTAGCTGTATTATCAACAAATAAACTATTTCTTAAATTAAATTTCCAAACTTTTTCCATAAATGAATATATATTCATTTTTTCTCCTTTTTCATTAAGATATTTATTCCATTCACCTAAATTTATTCCATGATTATGGAAATACATTTTTCTACTATTAGCCAATCCTATTACTCTTACTTGAAGTTTTAATTCTTCTAATAAATAATTTTGTTGTTGATCTATTTGTTCAAGTAACTTGCTACCTACTTTTCCAACGCCACAAATAAAAAGATTAATTTGTTTTGGAGGACTTTCGAAAAATGCTTCATGTAAAGTATTCAATGCTTTTTTAAAATCAGTTTTTCTAATAACAGCTGATATATTTTTTTCAGTAGATCCTTGTGCAATAGCTCTAACATTAATACTATTTCTACCCAAAGAAGAAAACATTTTACCGCTAGTTCCATGAAGATTTTTCATATTATCTCCCACTACTGCAATTATGCAAAGATCTTTTTCTATTCTTAATGGATCTATACGTCTTTGATGTATTTCTTGAGAAAATTCACTATCTATAACTGTTTTTGCTTTTATAACATCCATTTCATTAATTCCAGTAGTAATAGAATGTTCTGAAGAACTTTGAGTTATAAAAATTACATTTATTTTTTCACGTGATAGAGCATCAAATAAACGTTTAGAATATCCAGGATTTCCTATCATTCCACTCCCCTCAAGAGTAAGAAGAGCCATATTCTGAATTCCAGATATTCCGGTAACAGGTTGACTAATATTTGTATTTTTACTAATATAAATTAAAGTACCTGTGTCCATAGGATAAAAAGTATTTTTAATTTGTATGGGGATGTGTTTTTTCATAGCAGGTTGTATTGTAGGAGGATAAATTACTTTTGCTCCAAAATGAGATAATTCCATAGCTTCTTCATAAGAAATTTCTTTAATGGGAAAAGCTTGATTTACTATTTTCGGATTAGCTGTCATCATCCCACTTACATCTGTCCATATTTCAAGTAGACTTGCAGATATAGCAGCGGCTAAAATAGCTGCAGTATAATCAGACCCCCCTCTTCCCAAAGTAGTTGTTTCGTTTTCTAATGTAGCCCCTATAAAACCGGGTAAAACAATATATTCTGATATTTTTTCACGAAAAAATTGAATAATATTGTGATTACTTGTAATGAAATCCACTTGAGCACATCCAAATTGAGAATCTGTAATGATTAAATCTCTGCTGTCTTTGCAGACAGCGTCTAGTCCAGATTGTTTTAATTTTTCTGCTATGAGATAAGAAGAACTAAGTTCTCCAAAACTCATAATTTTATCCAAAGAACGTTTTGATAATTCTTCTACTTGAAAAATTCCATCACATAAACTTTCTAAATCATTGACATTTTTTTTTATCCAACTAATTAAATGACTTTGATAAGTAATCGGAAACAGTTCTCTAATAATATTAATATGACGAATTTCTATTTCTTCTAATATATCTTTGTAACTATTTCTTCTTTCAGAAGCTAATTTACCACATTGTATAAGTTGATCCGTAATATTTCCTAATGCAGAAACAACAATTGCATATTTTCCTTTTGGTTTTTTTTCTAATAAAGAACAAATACGTTTTATTGCATTAGAATGAGCTACGGAACTTCCTCCAAATTTTAAAACTTGCATTTCTTAATTATTTTTAATAACAATTTTCCCTCTATTGATGCAAAAATAATCATAATTTATGGAGGCGTGTTTTTTTATTTATTTATTCATTGAAAGATTAGATAGAAATTAAAATTCTTTTTGTATGTTTACGATATATGATAACAATTTTTGTTGTTTTATTGTAATGATAAATGTAATAAATGATGGGATGATTTCATATTTCATATATAAAAAATAAAGAGTTATTTATTTAGAATAATATTTCATAACTTTAAAAAATTCAAATGAATTATTGTTATAATGATATTTTTATTTTGTTTGTGAACAAAAATAATTAAAATAGAGTATGCATTTAACTTCTTATGAAAAGGAAAAAATTCTTCTGCATATGGCTGGAGAATTGGCAAAAAAACGTTTAAAAAGAGGATTAAAACTAAATTATCCTGAGTCTTTGGCATTGATCACCAATTATGTAATGGAAGGAGCTCGTGAAGGAAAAACAGTAAAAAATCTTATGAAAGAAGCTGCAAATATCCTTAAAAATGAGCAAGTTATGGATGGAGTTCATGAAATGCTTAATAATGTTCAAGTAGAAGCTACTTTTCCTGATGGTACAAAGTTAGTAACAATACACAATCCTATTAAAAAAAAAGGAACTTCCAATGTTATTCCAGGACAATATGATCTTCTTAAAGAAGAAATTGTTTTACTATCTGGAAGATCTCGTATAAAAAGAGTAGTTTCTAATTCTGGAAATCGTCCTATACAAATAGGTTCTCATTTTCATTTTTACGAAACAAACCCAGCTCTTATTTTTGATAGAGAAGGAACTAGGGGTTATAAGTTAGATTTACCTTCTGGAAGGTCCATTAGATTTGAACCAGGAGAAACAAAAGAAGTAATTTTAGTGGAAATAGGAGGAAATAAAAAAATTTATGGTTTTTCAGGAAAAGAAAATACGAAAATATGAAAAAAATAGATAGAGAATCTTATGCTAGCATGTATGGTCCAACCAAAGGAGATAAAATTCGTTTAGGTGATACATCTCTATGGATTGAAATAGAAAAAGATTATACTATTTATGGAGATGAATGTGTTTTTGGAGGTGGAAAAGTTATTAGAGATGGAATGGGTCAACATCCATTAGCAACAAAAAAAAGAGTTTTAGATTTAGTATTGACTAATGCTATTATTATCGATCACTGGGGTATTGTAAAAGCAGATATTGGAATAAAGAATGGAATTATAGTAGGAATAGGAAAATCAGGAAATCCATATTTTATGGATAGTGTACACCCCAACATGTATATTGGGGCAGGAACAGAAGTTATTTCTTGTGAAAACATGATAGTTACAGCAGGTAGCGTTGATAGTCACGTACATTATATATGTCCACAATTATTTGAAGTAGCATTGGAAAATGGGACAACTACTATCATAGGAGGAGGGTCAGGGCCTGCTACGGGGAGCATAGCAACTAATTGTACTTCAGGTGTTTGGAATATTCAAAGAATGTTAAAAAGCACCGATCATATTCCTATAAATTTCATTTTTCTTGCAAGCGGAAATAGTTCTAGTTCAAAAGCTTTAATTGAACAAATAGAAGCTGGAGCAGGTGGATTAAAAATTCATGAAGATTGGGGAAGTACCCCTCATGTTATAGATCAATGTTTAAATGTTGCGGAGGAGTTGGATATTCAAGTAAATATACATACAGATTCATTAAATGAATCTGGTTACATAGAAGATACCTTAAAAACTTTTAAAGGTAGAACTATTCATACCTATCATACAGAAGGAGCTGGAGGAGGACATACTCCTGACTTATTAAAAGTGATATCATTTTCTAATGTATTACCTTCATCTACAAGTCCTACTATGCCTTATACTTGTAACACAATAGATGAACATTTGGATATGTTGATGATCTGTCATCATTTAGATTCTAATCTTCCAGAAGATATTGCTTTTGCTAAATCTCGTATAAGATCCGAAACTATTAGTGCGGAAGGAGTATTACATGATATAGGAGCAATAAGCATGACTAGTTCCGATTCTCAGGCTATGGGTAGAATAGGGGAAATTGTTAAAAGAACATGGCAAACAGCTGATAAAATGAAAAAGCAAAGAGGCCCCATTAAAGAGGATAATTCTAAAAATGATAATTTTAGAGTAAAGAGATATATTTCGAAATATACAATAAATCCTGCTATTACACATGGTATTTCAGAATACGTTGGATCAATTCATGTTGGAAAAATGGCAGATTTAGTTATTTGGAAACCTTCTTTTTTTGGAGCTAAACCAGAATTGGTAATAAAAGGAGGAATGATTGCATACGCTAGTGTTGGAGATCCAAATGCCACTATTCCTACTCCACAACCATTTATGTATCGAAAAATGTTTGGTTTTTTTGAACCAAAAATAAGTAGTGTTTTTATTCCTATAAATGCTATTAACAATTGTTTTTTTGAAAAAAATGAAATAAAAAAACAAATCAAAGTAGTAAGAGGATGTAGATCTATTTCAAAGGAAAAAATGATTCTAAATGAAAAAACCCCAAATGTAGAAATCGATCCAAAAACTTATAATGTTTATATAAATGGAGAGAAAATAATTTCTAAACCTTCTGATATTTTACCATTATCCCAAAGATATTTTTTATTTTAAAAATAAAATACCCAGGGCGGGATTTGAACCCGCATGATAAAAATCATTGGATTTTGAGTCCAACGCGTCTACCAATTTCGCCACCTGGGTTTTATTTTATAAATGTTTGAAAAATTAATTCAATTTTTCAACTTCTATTTCCAATTTTTTAAGAAAAAAAAAACTTTCATGATCTTTTTTATCATTTTTATGCAAATATATAACTCTTTTTAAACTAGATAAATAAATTAATTTACTACATTCTTTACATGGAAAATGAGTGATATATATAGAAGCTCCATTGCAAGATAAAGATGAAGACGATATTTTTAATATAGCATTAGCTTCGGCATGTAATACATACCATTTAGTTTTTCCATTTATATCTTCACAAAGATTATCAAAACCAATTGGTGTATTATTATATCCATCAGATATAATTTTATTATCTTTTACTATAACAGCTCCTACTTTTTTTTTTTTACAAAAAGAAAATTTTGAAACAAAAATTGCTTTATTCATATAGACAATATCATCATTTTTTTTAATCATAAAATAAGATAATGAAAAAAATATACAGTTTGAAAAATACGAAAATTAAAAATTTAATTAAAAATTATAAAGGAAAAAATAAAAATAAAGTCTTCCTTGTAGAAGGAATAAAAGAATTTGAAATGGCAATAAAAGGTCTATTTTATCCAATAGAGATTTTTATATGCAACAAAATATTTCACGAATATAATTTGATTGAATCATTTAAATCAATAATTTTCTATATTAACGTAAATATATTTAAAAAAATATCTTATAGAGAAAATTCTGGTGGGATTATTGCTTTATTTAAAGAAAAAAAAGAAAACGTATTAAAGAAAATTAAAATTTCTAATAATAATACGTTGATCCTTATTTTGGATGGTATAGAAAAACCTGGAAATTTAGGATCTATATTAAGAATAGCTAATGCAGTTGGAATTAATATAATTATCATATGTAATATGAAAACTTATATTTTTAATTCCAATGTAATTAGATCTAGTTTAGGGTGTGTTTTTATAACTCCTATCTTTATAGAAGAAAAAATAGAAGTTATTTTACATTGGTTGAAAAAAAATGATGTAAAAATATTTACGACTGGGTTTAATAATAGTTCTAATATATATAGTACAAAATTATCTTATCCTCGTATAGCTATTATTTTTGGATCTGAAGATAAAGGAGTTTCTGATATTTGGCTAGAAAAAGCTAACAAGATAATAAAAATTCCTATGTTTGGGAATATAAATTCACTAAATGTTAGTCACGCAGTATCTATAATAACTTATGAAATCATTAGACAAAAATATTATAACTAATTAATTTCATTTATTTTGTTTTTCATAAACATAATCTATTTTTAGATTTTTTCTTTTAGATGCTTCTGTAGATAATCTATCACAATAATCATTAATATAATGATTGCTATGGCCTTTAATCCATTGAAAAATGATATAATGCTGGTAAAATGAAAACAAAAATCTTTTCCACAAATCTACATTTTTTTTTTTGTAAAAGTTATTTTTCTCCCAACTGTGAATCCATTTATTTTGAATAGTATTTACTATATACTTAGAATCGGTAAAGACAACAACATTTTGTTTTTTCTTTTCTATTTTTTCCAATCCAACTATTATAGCTAGCAATTCCATTCGATTATTAGTAGTATAACGATATCCTTCAGATATAGAGGTTATCTTTTTCGTATAAGAAAATCCAGTAATCATTTCTTCTATAAAGACTCCATATCCTCCTGGTCCTGGATTTCCTCTAGAGGAACCATCGGTATAAATATAAATTTTTCTATTATTATTCACGGATTATTTATTTATATTTTCCTTTTCAAATTTTTTCAATTGATATTTTATTATATTAAAACATTTTTCTTTTAAAGAATCTTTATCTTTTAATGATAAATTTAGTGTTGATATGGAATGATGTTGTTTAATTCTTATTTTTCCAGGAAATCCTTTTATAATAGAATTACTAGGAAATTTAGTTTTTATATCTGCTATAGTAAATGGAATAATAGGAATTTTATTTATAATAGCTATAAAGAATGCTCCGCTTTTAAAACGATCTAAAAAGATTGAAGGATTAGGTACCCCTCCTTCTGGAAAAAGACAAACACTTTTTCCAGAATCTACTTTTTTTTGAATCTTTTTAAAGACTTTAATACAGCTAGATAAACTTTTTCTATCTATCAAAATATTACTCTTTTTATAAACAAATCCAAAAAAAGGAAGTTTAGCTAATTCTGCTTTTCCTACAAATACCATAGGATGGTTTCTCATAAGAGAGTAAATCAACATGATATCCATGATAGAACTGTGATTGCTGATAATTATGTATTGTTTCTTTTTATCTAAGATCTCTTTTTCATCTTTTTCCAGTTCGTACCAAAATCCCATAAGGAAAAGATTGCATCTTGCCCATATTTGATGAAACCAATATGCAATTGGATAATATTTATCTTTAAATAAAAATGGAATGGACACTGCAGCAAATAATGGTACTAAAAATAAATTAATAAGAAAGAACCACATACGCCATAACAATATTAATGATATTTGTATTATTCTCATTGAAAATAAAATTAAAATAATAAAATTATAAAGTTTATTTATTTTATTCTACTATCTATACTAATAATAGATACACTTGAAAAAGTTATCTTAAAAAGATTGATATTTATAATTATGTATACATTAGGAGAATTTATTATAAAAAATAGAGATAATTTTTTATATTCTATAGAGTCTTTATTACGTTTATTTAGTTCCATAAAATTAGCTTCTAAAGCAATACATAAGGAAGTTAATAAAGTTGGATTAACAGAAGAATTAATAGGAAGTTCTGGAATAACTAATATCCAAGGAGAGAATCAACAAAAATTAGATAATTTTGCTCATAAAGCATTTATTGAATCTTTTAAAAGTAGAAATGTTGTTTGTGGAATTGCTTCTGAAGAAAGTGAGGATTTCATAGTAATAAAAGAAAAAAAAGAAAATTTTTATCAAAATCAATATATTGTATTAATAGATCCACTAGATGGATCTTCTAATATAGATGTGAATGTTTCTATAGGTACTATATTTTCTGTTTATTTAAGAAAATCTTCTGTTAAAATGGATTTAACGATAAGTGATTTTTTACAGAAAGGGAAAAAACAAATTTTGGCTGGATATATTATTTATGGATCTTCTACTATATTAGTATTTACTATAGGGAAGGGGGTTCATGGATTTACTTTAGATCCTTCAGTAGGAACATTTTATTTATCTCATCCAAATCTACACTTTCCTAAAGTAGGAAGTATATATTCTATTAATCATGGTAATTATGCTAATTTTTCTAGTGAGATTAAAAAATTTATAAGGTATTGTCAAGAAAAAAAAGAAAATCGCCCTTATACAGCGCGATATATAGGATCTTTAGTAGGGGACTTTCATAGAAATATGATAAAAGGCGGAATATATATTTATCCTAAAACTGATTCATCTCCAAATGGAAAATTGAGATTACTTTATGAATGTAATCCTATAGCTTTTTTGACAGAACAAGCAGGTGGAAAAGCATCTGATGGAGAAAATAGAATTTTAGATATAAAACCTATTAAATTACATCAGAGAACTCCATTTGTTTGCGGGTCTGTAGAAATGGTTTCAAAATTTGAGGAATTTATTGCTAATTATAAATAATTAAACATATCAATCTTAATTATGAAAATAAAATTAAAAAAAAAGAAAATTTTTGAAGAGATAATTAAAAATGGAAAATATATTTTTATTTTTCCTATTTTATCTGTGATTTTTTCACCAAAAAACCTTATAAAAGAGGAAAATAATAAAAAATATCCAGTTTTAATCGGAACTTTAGTAAAAAAAAAATTTTAAGAAAGCTGTCTCCAGAAATAGAATCAAAAGATTATTACGATCTTCTTTTTCAAAGAATAAATTTATTATAAACAAAAAAATTTACATTATTCTTATTTATAAAGCTCATCACTTACCATCTTTTAAAGAAATAGATCAATCTACAAAGGAAATCTTTCGTAAAATCACTGTTGAAATAATTGGCCAGCATTAGCTCCAAAAATTTTAACTGCAAAAGCTAATAAAACAATTCCAAATATTTTTTTTAGGATATCTAATCCATTATTTCCTATTTTTTCAGCTATAAAATCACATCTATCTATAACAAAATAAACTACAATCATATTGAGTATTAGAGATAAAAGTATGATATTGACGTCATAAGTTGTTCTCAATGAAATTAAAGTAGTTAATGATCCAGGACCAGCTATAAGTGGAAAAGCTATTGGTACAATAGAAGTCTGTGCATTTTCTTTTACTTGGTGTAAATCAATTCCTAATATCATTTCTAAACCAATTAAAAATAATACAATAGATCCAGCTACAGAAAAAGAGTGAACATCTACTCCTATAATTTTTAACATAGGTTGTCCTAAAAATAGAAAAGATAAAAATATAATAAGAGAAGTTACTACAACTTTTTTAGTCTCTATAATATTTCCTTTGGATTTAAATCCCATAATTATAGGAGCATTTCCCAATATATCTATAATACTAAAAAGTATCATAAAACAACTAATTAATGAATTAATCCATTCCATATTAAAAATTAAAAATTTATTTGAAAATTATTTTTTTATTAAATAAAAAATTGTTACTGCTAGTAAAGTATTATTTTATATTCTTTATACAAATTAAAGAAAATTATAATCAGTATCATTAATTTATTAAAAAAAAACTTAACATAAATTAAGTATTTTCATTTTAAAGTTTTGTTTCATAAGCATTCCATGCTTCTTTTCTATATTTTTCTGCTTCTAATACTGGATTTTTTGATTGATAGATAGCTTTTCCAACAATAATAAAATCAGTTTTATTTTTTTCAAATGCTTTTCTAGGATGAATGTAATCTTTTTTTTTATTATTTTTATTATTTGAAAAATGGATCCCAGGACTAAATAACAATAATCGATCATCTACTTTTCGTTGTGCAACAGTTCCAATTACTTTTGGATTTTTTATAGAAATATTTAATACATTTCTTATGTAATTATCATCAGATAATCTATCATGAGAAGACATTTCAGATATAGTAATTAAAGCCATATTACATGGAATATTTAATTTTTGTATACTATTTTTTCCAGAAAGTAAATGAACTGTAATAATATCAGCCCAAGAAGAAATTTTATGAATACCATAATGAAGTTGAAGATAATTGGTATAACCTACATCACTTAATTTTCTATCTTCAAATAATAAAAATTTTTTTTCTAATGATATTTTTTTTAGAGAAGTAATAAATGATGAAGAAAAATCATTTATAATATCTGCGTGGATTTTTAATCCACAAATTATATCTCCAATTGAATTTACTAATTCAAGTATTTTATTAGAGTACATTATATCTGCTGAAAATATTAAATTTGTTTTCTTCTCCAATGAAATATCTATAAGTTTTTTTCCAATAGGATGATTTAGTTTTTTTCTTTTTTCCTCATAAGAAAGACGTTTTTCTTGAACATTTTTTATCTTTTTTTTGAAGAAAAGTTGAATCATATGTAATTCCTTTTTTTTTAATAAATTTATTTTGTTTAACATATTTAATATATCTCCTATTCGAAATAAGGTTTTTATATTATATCCTCTTTTTTTTATGTTTTCTATTCCTCCTTGTTCTCTATCAAGAATTGACATAATGTCTTTTATAATTAAACCTTCTTTTTCTAGGTCTATTATAGTTTTTAATAAGCTATCTCCACTTGTAATAACATCTTCTATAAGAAAACAATTTTGTCCTTTTTTATAAATACCTTCTATCATTCGTTCTGTTCCATAACCTTTATTTTCTTTTCTTTTAATTATTAAAGGAACATTAGTTCTTAATGATAAAGCAGTAGCTATAGGTAGAGCCGCATATGGAACTCCACAAATTAGCTCAAAATCAGTAAAATTAGTTTCATTAATTAGTAGATCAGATAATTTGATTAATAAATCTGGTCTAGAAGCTATTGGACGAAAATCTATATATATAGGAGATTTTATTCCACTTTTCAAAGTAAAATTACCGAATTTTATGATTCCTAAATCATAAATTTTTAAGAAGAAATGTTCTTTTTTTTCCATAAAAAAACTGTTTTGGTAAAGTTAAAAATTTTAAAATTCTATAAGTTTGAATATTATTATAATTTACCTATTCATGTATACAAAAAAAATAGATATATCTACCAGTATAAAAAAAATAAAGCTTTCATCATGTATAATGAATGCATCAGGCGCTCTTTGTTCTACAGAACAAGAACTGAATAAGTTATTAAAAAGTTCTTCAGGAGCAATTATTACAAAAAGTTGTACTTCTTTTCCTAGAAAAGGAAATATGAACCCAAGATATTTTTATTGTAAAAAATATGGAAGTATAAATTCTATGGGACTACCTAATCTTGGTATAGATTTTTATTTAGATTTCTTTGAAAAGAAGAAAACTAAAAAACCTATTTTTCTATCTATATCTGGTTTATCTGAAGAAGAAAATTTTTTCCTTCTTAGGAAAGCAAATCTTTCCTCAAAAATTTCTGCTGTAGAATTAAATTTATCGTGTCCAAATATTCTTGTAAAAGATAAAAAGAATAATATGATAAATATAGGATATGATTCTTATAAATTATCGTCATTTTTAAAAGAAGTATTCAAATTATATGAAAAACCTTTAGGATTAAAATTACCTCCTTATTTTAATGAGATTGATATAAAAAATATTGCTTTTATTTTAAATAAATATCCTATTTATTTTGTTACTTGTATTAATAGTATCCCTAATGGGATTTTTATTAATTCTACAAATGAATCAGTAGTTATATCTCCAAAAAAAGGATTTGGCGGTATAGGAGGAAAAATAATCAAACCATTTGCATTAGCAAATATTCGTTTATTTTATCTTTATCTTCGTAAAGAAATTTCTATTATAGGATGCGGAGGAATTACTAATGGAAAAGATATTTTTGATCATGTTTTATGTGGTGCTTCTGCTGTTCAAATAGGAACTCAATTTATTGAAGAAGGTCTTACTGTTTTTGATAGACTGGAAAAAGAATTTATTTCTATTTTAGAGAAAAAAAACTACCTATCCATAGATAATTTTAAAGGAAATTTAAAAAAAAACCTAATATGATTTAGAAAATACAACCCTTTGGAAAGAATTATTTCCGGAATAAATACATTTTCCTTCCTCTTTTTTAAAAGAAATAGGAATAAATCGTATCGTAGCTTCTGTATCTTCTTGAATTTTTTTTGCTGTATTTTTATTTCCATCCCAATGAGCTAGAATAAAACCACCAACATTACATATTTTTTCTTTAAAATCATTATAATAATCTGATTTTATAGTCATTTTTTTTGTTCTATCCAAAGCTTTTTGGTAAATATTTTTTTGTATATCATTAAGTAATTGAGGAATATTTTTTTTTAAATCTTTCAAAGAAATAGATATTTTTTGATATGTATCTCTTCTAAAAATTTCTAATTTTTCATTTTTTATTTCATTTTTTCCTATACTGATTCGGATAGGGATTCCTTTCATTTCATATTCATAGAATTTCCATCCCGGAGTAAATACTTTTCTATCATCATATTTTACACGTATTTTTTCTTTTCTTAAAATATTTAAAATTTTTATTGAAAATTCATCTATTTTAGAATATTCTTCATCATTATGATATATAGGAACAATAATGATTTGTATGGGAGCTATTTTTGGAGGGAGTATTAATCCATTATCATCAGAATGTGACATTATTATAGCACCTATAAATCTAGTAGAAATTCCCCAAGAAGTGGACCAAACATATTCTTTTTTTCCACAAGAGTTAGTAAATTTTACATCAAAAGCTTTTGAAAAATTTTGTCCTAAAAAGTGAGAAGTCCCTATCTGTAAAGCTTTTCCATCTTGCATTATTGCTTCTATACAATATGTTGTATCAGATCCATGAAATTTATCCATATAAGGTTTTATTCCTTGTAATACTGGAATAGCCATGAATTTTTCTGAAAAATCTGTATATATATTTAATATTTTTTTGGTTTCTTCTATCGCTTCAGCTTTTGTTGAATGTGCAGTATGCCCTTCTTGCCACAAAAATTCATTAGTTCTAAGAAAAAGACGAGGACGCATTTCCCATCTAATAGCATTTCCCCATTGATTCAAAAGAATTGGTAAATCTCTGTAAGATTGAATCCAATTTTTATATGTTCTCCATATAATGCTTTCAGATGTGGGTCTAACTACTAATTCTTCTTGTAATTTGGATTCAGGATCAATTATTAATTCTTCTTTATTTTTCATTAATTTAGAATGCGTAACAACAGCACATCCTTCAGAAAAAATTTCAGTATGTTCTTTTTCCTTTGAAAAAGAAGATTTAGGAATTAACGAAGGAAAATATACATTTTCATGTCCAGTTTCTTTAAGTATTTTATCTAATTTTTTCTTTATTATTTCCCATATAGAATATCCATATGGCTTCATAATCATAAATCCTCGAATTCCAGAAAATTCAGCTAATTTAGATTTATTAATTATTTCATTATACCATTTAGAATAGTTTTCTCTTCGTTTAGTTAGTCGATTCATAAAATCATAAAAAAATGAGTATTAACATTAGTTACAATATATAACAATAATTTTTATTAACACATTTGAATTTATTTCTAAATTAGTGATTAAATTCAATGGTATTATTTTATGGCACATCCTAAAAGAAGACAATCTAAATCTAGAAAAAATAAAAGAAGAAATCATTTAAAGGTTGAAGAACCTTTATTAGTGAAATGTCCTTTAACAAATCAAAAACATTTGTATCATCATGCTTATTGGAAGGATAATAAATTATATTACAAAGGAAAAATTTTATATAATAAAAATAAAGAAGAAGATATACAGTAAAAAATATAAAAGACAACACATATCAAATAATATTTGTTGTATATGAATTTAAAATATTTAGAAAAAATTAAATCGTTGATTCAATTTATTTCAAAATCTGATATTAGTGAAATAAAAATCAAGATAGGTAGAACTAAAATTCATATTAAAAATAGTAAATGCAACAAAAATAAATTGTGGAAAACATCTTATCCAAAAATATCTTCTTATGTTTCTGATTTTTCAGATAGATTTTCGAAATCAGAAAAAGAAAATGAAAATCAATATTTAACAATAAAATCTCCTATGATAGGAACGTTTTATCGAAGACCTCATCCAGATAAAGAACCATTTGTTAAAATAGGAGATAAGATAAAAATAGGTACAAAAGTATGTGTAATAGAAGCTATGAAATTGTTTAATGACATAGAATCTGAATTTAATGGAAAACTTATTAAAATTTTAGTGGAAGACTCTACTCCAGTTGATTATGATCAACCTTTATTTATTTTGGATCCTAATTCTTAATTTCTATGTTTAAAAAAATATTAATAGCTAATCGTGGAGAAATTGCCTTAAGGATCATACGTACTGCAAAAGAAATGGGGATAAAAACAGTCTCCGTTTATTCTACTGTAGATAAACATAGTTTACATGTTTATTTTGCAGATGAAGCAGTATGTATAGGTCCTCCTTCTCCATATAAATCTTATTTAAACGTTCCAAATTTAATATCTGCGGCTGAATTAACAAATGCAGACGCTATCCATCCAGGATATGGGTTTTTATCTGAAAGTGCTTATTTTTCATCTATGTGTAATAAACATGGAATAAAGTTTATAGGAGGGACCCCAAGTCATATGATCCAAATGGGAAATAAAATTTCTGCTAAAAACACCATGAGAAAAGCTGGTATTTCATGTTTACCTGGATCAGGTTGTTTTATTGATTATTCTTACAAAAAGATAGAGAAAATTGCAGATAAAATAGGGTATCCTATCATAATAAAAGCAGTTTTTGGAGGAGGAGGAAGAGGAATAAGATCTGTATTGGAAAAAAATTGTTTGAAAATGTCTTGGGAAGAAGCTAAAAAAGAATCTTTAGCCTGTTTTGGAAAAAATGATATGTATATGGAAAAACTTGTTTTAAATCCTAGGCATATAGAAATTCAAATTTTAGGAGATCAATATGGAAGAGCTTGTCATTTATCTGAGAGAGATTGTTCTATTCAAAGAAGAAACCAAAAATTAGTGGAAGAAGCTCCTTCTCCCTTTTTAACTACATCTCTTAGAAAAAAAATGGGAGCAGAAGCAGTAAAAGCTGCGGAATTTATCCGTTATGAAGGGGTAGGCACCATAGAATTTTTAGTGGACGATAAAAAAAATTATTATTTCATGGAAATGAATCCTAGAATACAAGTAGAACATGCTATTACTGAAGAAGTAACAGGATTAGATTTGATTAAAGAACAAATATTTTTAGCTTGTGGAAAAAAAATTATAAAAAACAAAAATTTTTTTCCAAAAATGTGTTCTCTAGAATGTAGAATTAATGCTGAAGAACCATATAAAAACTTTCGTCCAGTTCCTGGAAAAATTACGCATATGCATATACCAGGTGGTAAAGGGGTCCGTATAGATACTCATATTTATGCTGGGTATTATGTTTCTCATTATTATGATTCTATGATTGCTAAAGTTATTACTACAGCAAAAAGTAGAAAAGAAACTATTGAAAAAATGAAACGTTCTTTAGATGAATTTGTAATAGAAGGAATAGGTACAACTATTCCTTTTCATAAAAAACTTATGCAGAATGATGATTTTTTAAAAGGAAGTTACAATACAAATTTTCTAGATAGAATTAATTTAGAATCTTTTTTATCTGACAATAATTAAAATTTATTTTGATCATTATCGAAATTTTTTAATAAATCAATCATTTCTTGAATATCTCCATTCATAAAATTTGTTAGATCATGGATAGACTTATGTATTCTATGATCTGTTACTCTACTATGAGGATAATTATAAGTTCTTATCTTTACGGAACGATCTCCTGTGGAGACTAATGATTTTCTTTCTATAGATCTTTCTTTTAATTGTTTTTCCATTCTTTTATGATAAATGCGTGATCTTAATACATTCATTGCTTTTTCAAAATTTTTATGTTGAGAACGTTCTTCTTGGCATTCTACTGTTATTTTGCTTGGAATGTGTGTTAGTCTTACAGCAGATTCTGTTTTATTTACATGCTGTCCTCCAGATCCACTAGATCTAAAAGTATCTTTTTTAACATCAGATAAATTTATTTTTACCTCTATTTCTTTTACTTGAGGTAAAACGGCCACTGTAATAGCAGATGTGTGTACTCTACCTTGAGATTCTGTTTTTGGGATTCTTTGGACTCTATGTACTCCAGATTCAAATTTTAAATCCCCATAAACTCCTATTCCTTCTTTTCCAATAATGTCCAAAATAATTTCTTTATACCCTTTAATTCCACCTTTTTGAGCATGTATAATCTTATATTTCCAACCAGATTTTTTAAAATACATTGTATACATTCTTAATATATCTTCTACGAAAAGACAAGCTTCATCACCTCCTGTTCCAGATCGTAATTCCATAATAGCATTTCTATTATCTTCCGTAATATTTTCTTCTATAGATGATGAAAATAAAACATTTTCAATGTCCTTTTCTACATTGGAAATTTTTTTTAAGATATTAGATCTTTCAACAAATGCTAATTCTTTCATTCCTATATCTTTATCATTTTCTATGATGAAGTTTACTTCTTGTAGAAAATTTAGTTCTTTCTTATATTTCTGATGTAAGAATGATATTCTTTCTAATTTTAGATATCTCTTAAAAAATTCTTTAGATTTTTCTTTATCATAAAAAATGTTATTATGAGGCTTTATAGATTTTGATATTTTTTGAAATTCATTTTCATATTCTTCTAATTTTTGAATTAATAATGGTTTTTTCATTTTTTCTTATTTATTCCACAATAATATATTTATCGTATCCTATTAATGGATTCAATTAGTTTAATGTCTTTTTTTATTAATTTGTTAGTTTTTTTTAAAATAGATATAGAAAGAAATATGATAAAAAAAATGTACATTTTTCTTTGAAAAAAAATGGATACGTTTAGTTTATAATAATAAAATGATGAAAAAGATAGTATTATAATAGAATTTATAATATTTATTGCTATATTAATTTTATTTAAAAATAATTGAATCTCCATTTTTTTAAAGAAAAATAAACTAGAAATAGATAAGGTTAAACATAGAACTAAAATGCATAAAATTATTTTATTTAATAAAATGCAATGTTTTGTCTTTATTTCATCATATAAATACAATGAAAAAAAATAAATAGCAATAGAAATTAATGAATATAATGTTTGCATGCGGTATAACATATTTTTTATAAATTTTTACTTTATCTTACTAAGTTCAAATTTATTTTTTGTATAATTGTATTTATCGTTTATAACTTTTTCCTAGTTCTCATTATACTACTAAAGCATATTTTTTTTTATACAATCCATCAATATGTGATATATATAAAAAATCTAACCCAATTATTACTTTATGTTTGATATTACTGAATTAAAAAGTAAAAAACTTTTCGAGTTACAAGAAATTGCCCGTTCTTCAGGATTAAAGAAATGTACACAATTACGAAAAAATGAACTATTAGAAAAAATAATTTCTATTTTTAATAATAATAATAAAAATATTTCTTCTCAAAAAAAAGATAAAAATATTCCTAAAAAGGAGTATAAAAATAGAAAAGGGACTGGAACAGATTCTATATTTTCAGAAAGAAATAAAGTCATAAACAATGGTGGAAAAATTAGAGAAGATGTTAAATTTCAAAAAAAACATCAAAATTTATCTAGTTGGAAAAAAAATGAAAAATACGATAACCAAACATTTCAATCTCCACAACAACAAAGTCATAATGTAGATATTTTATTGCAAAAAAATTTTTCAAATAAATATAAATCTCCAGAATATGAGTTTGATGGTATTATAATTAGCGAAGGTGTTCTAGAAATAATGCTAGAAAACTATGGTTTCTTACGATCATCTGATTTTAATTATCTATCATCTCCTGATGATATTTATGTATCTCAATCTCAAATTAGACTTTTTGGAATGAAAACTGGAGATACAATAAGAGGAGAAGTCCGACCTCCAAAAGATGGAGAAAAATATTTTCCATTAATAAAAATTATTGAAATTAATGGCAGGAATCCTTCATTTATTAGAGGAAGAGATTCATTTGAACATTTGACTCCATTATTTCCAAATGAAAAATTTAAACTAGCAGAAAAAAATTCTACACTATCTACAAGAATAGTAGATCTTTTTACTCCTATAGGAAAAGGACAAAGAGGAATGATTGTAGCTCCTCCAAAAACAGGAAAAACAACTTTATTAAAAGAAATAGCAAATGCTATTGCTGCTAATCATCCGGAAGTATATTTAATCATATTACTTATAGATGAACGGCCAGAAGAAGTAACAGATATGCAAAGAAATGTAAAAGGAGAAGTAATTGCTTCTACTTTTGACGAACCAGCAGATAGACATGTAAAAGTAGCTAACATTGTTTTACAAAAAGCAAAAAGAATGGTAGAATGTTCTCATGATGTAGTTATCCTATTAGATTCTATCACACGTTTAGCTCGTGCTTATAATACTGTAGCTCCTGCATCTGGAAAGGTTTTGTCTGGAGGAGTTGATGCAAACGCTTTGCATAAACCAAAAAGATTTTTTGGCGCTGCTAGAAATATAGAAAATGGAGGATCTTTATCAATTATTGCTACAGCAATGATCGATACAGGATCAAAAATGGATGAAGTTATTTTTGAAGAATTTAAAGGAACAGGAAACAAGGAACTTCAATTAGATAGAAAAATTGCTAATAAACGTATTTATCCAGCCATTGATCTTGTTTCTTCTAGTACAAGAAAAGATGATTTACTATTAGATACAAATACCTTACAAAGGATGTGGATTCTTCGTAAACATCTTTCTGATATGAATTCCGTAGAAGCTATGGAATTTTTAAGGGCAAGAATAGCTAGAACTAAGAATAATGAAGAATTTTTAATATCTATGAATAGATAATTTGATTTTTTAAATGAAAAATACTATATTCGATGTAATTTCCGCGGGGTGGAGCAGTTGGTAGCTCGTCGGGCTCATAACCCGAAGGTCATAGGTTCGAGTCCTATTCCCGCTATTTTAGATTTTACAAAAAAAATTATTCCATATTTTTTGATATTTTGATGTTTTATTTTTCATTATTTTTTTGTTTTATTTTTTTCTTTATTATTCTTCTATTTTTTTTTAGAAAATCAGAGTTGTTTTTTCGTGAAGAATTCAGAAATCAAAGGAAAGATACACAAGAATTATCTCAATATAGCAGAGAACAATTACGTGATTATTTTACAGAATTGAAAAATGGATTAACTAAAACTCTAACAGAATTTCAAGATTATATTGATAAAAAAATTCTATTCCATATAGATCATCAATCTAAAAAATTAGATTTTATTTATGCGGAGCAAGAAAAATTATTTAAGTTAACAGAAAATAATCTAGAAGACATAAAAAAAAATGTTAATGAAAAACTTCAGGATTCCCTAAGTTTCCATTTAGGAAAATCATTTGAAATTATTGGAAATCAATTATTGTTTTTACAAGAAGGACTTGGAGAAATGAAGATCCTAGCAAAGGATGTTAGTGATTTAAAAAGAACATTAAATCATGTTAAAATATGTGGTAGTTTTAGTGAAATGCAACTTTCAATGCTTTTACAACAGATTTTATCTCCCGATCAGTATGCTTCTAATGTAATTACTAAATCTAATACAAATTTTATAGTTGAATTTGCGATTAAACTTCCTGGACTTGGAGAAGGAAATGTTGTATGGCTTCCTATTGATGTTAAGTTCCCAAAAGAAACTTATGAAAAAGTACAAAATGCTTATCGTAAAGGTGATAAAAAAAATATCAAAGTATCGATAAAAAACATGGAATCTGTTCTTAAAAAAATGTCTAGAGATATTAAAGATAAATATATAGATCCTCCTAATACTACAGATTTTGCTATTCTTTTTTTGCCATTTGAGGGGATATACGCGGAAACAGTAAAAAATTCTAGTTTATTAGAGGAGTTATTAATAAAATATAAAACCGTTATAGCAGGACCATCAACTCTAGCTGCTATATTAAATAGTTTACAAATAGGTTTTAGAACTTTAGCTATTCAAAAAAGAAGTTCTGAAGTATGGAAAGTTTTGGAAACTGTAAAACAAGAATTTAAAAAATTTGGAATATTACTTCATCAAGCTCAAGAAAAATTACAAGGAGCTTCAAAGGATATAGACACTTTATTAGGTGTAAGAACTAATTTTATTGAAAAAAAGTTAAGAGATATAGAAAATTATTAGAATGCGGAGAGAAAGGGATTCGAACCCTTGACACTTTTGTGTACACGCTTTCCAGACGTGCGCCTTAAACCTCTCGGCCATCTCTCCAAATAAAAATAAGTAAAACTATAAGCCGGATTCTGTTTTTTCCTATCATTTATCTAGGATCTAGATTACCCTAGACCTCTATCTGCCTACCCCCCGGTATCAACCGAGCAAGTTTTCCGGTATACATGGCATTTCACCACACAGAGTTTACATGATTTCACTACAGCCTTATCCTGTACATTCTTTCTGTTGCACTATTCCTCATCTCTCGATGGATGGTTGTTAACCATTGTGTTGCTCTATGGTGTCCGGACTTTCCTCATTATTTATTTTTTTTTAAAATGCGATAGGTCATTATACTTACTTTATTTTTATATCAAAATCAGAATAAACGTTATCAACATCTTCGTTATTTTTTAATTTTTCTATTAAATCTAGTACTTTTTTATTTTTATCGTTTGATATATTTTTATTTATTTTTGGAATATAATTAATTTCTGAATGATAAAATATTTCTAATTTTTCCAAATTTTTTTTCATAGCCCCAAAATATGAAAAATCTGTATATATAGATATTATATTATTGTTTTTTATAAAATCTTTTGCTCCAAAATCTATAACCATAAGTTCAAAATCTTCTATGCTAGAGTTAATATTTTTTTCTTTTACATGAAAAATTCCTATTTTTCGATATAAATGATTTAATTCTCCGTTTTTGCATAATCTTCCTCCATTTTTATGAATTATTGATCTTACATTAGACATTGTCCTAATATTATTATCAGTTGTACATTCTATAATCATACTAATTCCATGAATACGTCCTTCTATAATTATATTTTTGTAATTGTTTTTCTTAATTTTCAGATTTTTTTCTATAGCTTTTTCTATAGAATTCTTAGGAACGTTAAATGATTTTGCATTAGCAATAGCATTTTTTAGGCGAAAAGAATTTTTTCCTGATTCTCTAACAGCTATCGATATTTCTTTAATTATTTTAGAAAATATTTTAGATTTTTTAAAATCTTTATTAGATTTTCTATGTTGTATATTTGACCATTTACTATGTCCTGACATTGAAATATTAAGAAATTATTGTATATTAATTGTGAGTTAATCTTGAGAAAAAGTAAAGTTGTATAGCAATTTAGTAAAAAAAAATATTATGTCAAAAGTTTGTGAATTGACAGGAAAGAGAGTAATGTTTGGTAATAAAGTCTCTCATGCTAACAATAAGACAAAACGACGTTTTAATATTAATTTATGTAAAAAACGTTTTTTTTTAACAAAAGAAAATAAATGGATTACTTTAAAGATTTGCACTTATGCAATTAGAATTATTAATAAAATAGGAATTGAAAAGGCATTGAAAAAATTTCAATATAAAAAAAATAAAAAATAAAAAAAAATTAGTATAATATGGCAAAAAAAGGAAATAGAATCCAAGTTATTTTGGAATGTTCTGAGCATAGAAAAAGTGGAATATCTGGTTGTTCTAGATATATAACAACAAAGAATAAGAAAAATACCCCAAATAGAATAGAATTAAGGAAATACAATTCCATTCTAAAAAAGTATACTATTCATAAAGAAATTAAATGAAGATGTCTAAAAAAACTGTAGAAAATAAAAAAAAGATAGAATCAAAAAAAATGATTTTAGCTATAAAAATAGTTAAATCAAAGAAGTCTGGTTTTTATACTTTTGAAGATAAAATAATTTCCTCAGAAGAAATAAAAAGTTTTTTTAATAAAGAAGTAATTAAATAATGTTTTTTCTAAGAAAAAAAAAAGAAAATTTCGACAATGAATTAAAAAAAACTAGAGAATCTTTTTTTTCAAAAATAAAAAACCTCATTTTTTTAAAAAAATCAATTGATTTAAAAATTTTAGATCAAATAGAAAATTTACTTTTATCAGCAGACATAGGAACAAAAACAACTATAAAGATTATTGATAGTTTAGAAAAAAAAATAAAAAATGATGGATACAAGTCTACAAAAGACTTATATAATTCTTTAAAAAAAGAGATAAAAAATTTTTTTACAGGAATTGTAAATGATAGTAATGATAGTTTGGAAGAAAAAATAAAGTACGGAAAGAAACCATATGTAATTATGATAGTAGGAGTAAATGGTGTAGGAAAAACAACTACAATTGGTAAGTTAGCTTTTTTTTTTAAAAAAAAAGGTTTTTCAACAATAATTGGGGCATCAGATACATTTAGAGCTGCGGCTATTAATCAACTTGAAATATGGTCAAATAAAGCTGGAGTTCCATTGATTAAACAACATATAAATGCAGATCCAGCTTCTGTTGCTTATGATACACTGCAATCTGCAAAATCAAAAAATAAAGACATAGTTTTAATTGATACGGCTGGAAGATTGCAA
Source organism: Blattabacterium cuenoti (assembly GCF_014252055.1). Lineage (GTDB taxonomy): Bacteria > Bacteroidota > Bacteroidia > Flavobacteriales > Blattabacteriaceae > Blattabacterium > Blattabacterium cuenoti_D. The sequence continues at coordinate 117,483 of NZ_CP059208.1, read as the reverse complement.
AATCGTGTTGATCTAATGGAAGAACTTTCCAAAATAAGTAGAGTGATGAAAAAAATAATTCCTGAATCTCCTCATGAAATTATGCTTATATTGGATGCTTCTACAGGTCAGAATGCTTTTGAACAAGTGAAAAAATTTATTTCCTTTGTTAAAATTTCTTCTATAATATTAACAAAAATAGAAGGAACAGCAAAAGGTGGAGTGATAATAGGGATTACGGATCAATTCAAAATTCCTATTAGATATTTAGGAGTAGGAGAAAAAATAGAAGATTTAAGAAAATTTGATGAAATAGAATTTATTAATTCTATTTTTAACTAAAAATAGTTACATAACTGACATAATTGTATATGACAACGGTATTATTTAATTAAGAGTGGTATGATATTTGAAGATATTATTTTATTGAATAATTATTTATTCTATGGAAAAGAATAAGATTAGTGTAACTTCAGAGAACATATTTCCTATCATAAAAAAATTTCTTTATTCAGATCAAGAAGTTTTTTTGCGTGAACTTGTATCTAATGCAACAGATGCAATTTTAAAACTAAAGACTTTAGTTAACTTAGGAAAGTTAAGTGATAGTGATATAGATGTAGTTGATAATTTAAAAATTAGAATTTTAATAGATAAAAAAAATAAGTCTATTCATGTAATAGATAATGGAATTGGAATGACCAAGGAAGAAGTAGAAAAATATATAAATCAAATAGCTTTTTCTGGAGCAGAAGAGTTTATTAAAAAATATAAAACCGATAGTTCTTCTAATATAATTGGACATTTTGGGTTAGGATTTTATTCTTCTTTTATGATTGCTGATAAAGTTGAAATTTTTACACAATCTTATAAGAAAGATTATTCATCGATATTTTGGTCTTGTGATGGAACTCCTAATTTTGTTATGGAACAAATTGAAAAAAGAAATAGGGGGACGGAAATTGTTTTATTTGTTAATGATGAAAGTAAAGAGTATTTAGAATATGATCAAATTTTAAAATTGTTGAAGAAGTATTGTAAATTTATGCCTGTAAAAATTACTTTATCATGTGAAGATAATGAAGGAGATAATAATAAGGAGATTTTCATTAATAATACTTTTCCTGCTTGGAAAAAAAATCCTATAGAATTAAGAGATATAGACTATTCAAATTTTTATCATGAATTGTATCCTAATCAATTAGAAAACCCTTTATTTTGGGTTCATTTAAATATAGACCATCCGTTTAATTTGACAGGAATTTTATTTTTTCCAAAAATGGATCAAAGAATTGACATCCAAAAGGATAAAATACATTTATATCAGAATCAAGTTTATATTACAGATAATTTAGAAGGAGTAGTACCAGATTTTTTAAGCTTATTAAGAGGAGTAATAGACTCTCCTGATATCCCTCTTAATGTTTCAAGGTCTTCTTTACAAAATAATCCTTCTGTGAAGAATATATCAAAATATATAACAAGAAAAGTTGCAGATAAGTTAAGTTATATGTTTAAAAATGATAGGAAAGATTTTGAAAATAAATGGGAAAACATAAAAATAATTGTGGAATATGGAATGATTAGTGTCCAAAATTTTTTTGATAAGTGTATAGATTTTTACACATTTCCTAATGTAGATAGGATCTTTTTTACCTTAGAAGAATTTAAGGAAAAAGTAAAAGACTGTCAGACAAATAAGGATGGAAAAATTGTTTTTCTATATTCTTCTAATAAAGAAGAACAATATGGATATATTAAAAAAGCATTAGATAGATCTTATGAAGTTCTAATTTTAGATAGTCCACTTTCAATTCATTTCATACAAAAATTAGAATTATTGTATAAGGATATCTGTTTTGTTAGGATAGATTCAGATCATATTGACAAGTTGATTTCTAATAAAGTAGAAAATAAATCTTCTTTATCAGAAGAACAAAAAAAGAATATAGAAAATTACGTTAAAAAAAATTTAGTGGAAAACATGAATTTTTCATCTATTAAATTAGAAGATTTATCTAAAAATGATGATCCTTTTTTAATTGTTATTCCGGAATTCTTAAGAAGGATGAAAGAAATGAACTATCTAAAAAAAGATCTTATAGAGAAAGATGAAGGTAAATATTATGAATTAATAGTTAATACTAATCATATATTAATGAAAAAAATTTTAGAGGAAAAATTTGAAGAAAAAAGAAAAAATCTAATACAAGATATTATAAATTTAACACTTTTATCAAAAAATTTATTACGTGGAAAATATCTAGATATTTTCGTATCTAAAAAATTAAAAGATCTTTGTTAATTAAATAAAGAATAATTTTTTAGTTATTTATTAAATTTTCTTAATTTAATATTCGTTAGTATTTTTTTTGTATATAATGGAAAATCTGAATTTTGTATCCATCCATAATAATTTGGATCTTTTTCGAATATTTCTAAAACTTTCTCTCCCTTGTATTTTCCAAAGTTAAATATTTCGTTCCCTTCTTCATCTATTTTTATAAATCCTGCAAGATCTGCTATTTTTTTTTGATTAGAAAATTGATTTAAACTTTTTACATCTTTTTTCAAATTTTGATATTTTTCTAATTGAGATAATAGTATTTCATAAGTAGCAAAAACATCAGCTTTAGAACTATGAGCTTTCATAAGATTTTTATTACAATAGTATTGATAAGCAGCAGAAAGAGTTCTAGGTTCCATTTTATGGAATATCACTTGAACATCTATAGTTTTATGTTTTTTAATATCAAAAGACATTCCTGCTCTTAACATTTCTTCTGCTAGAATAGGAATATCAAATCTATTAGAATTATATCCTGCCAAATCTGTATTTTCTATCATTTTTAGTATAGATGTAGCTATATCTTTGAATCTAAGTTTACCAGTAACATCTTCATCTTTAATTCCATGGATAGCTGTTGATTGTGGAGGAATAGGAATTCCAGGATAAATAAGCCAAGTTTTATTTTCTTTATTTCCATTAGGAAATATTTTTAATATGGATATTTCTATAATTCTATCCTTACCAATATTTATTCCCGTAGCTTCTATATCAAAGAAACAAATAGGACGATAAAGTTTTAATTTCATTTTTTTAATATGAATTTTTTTATGATTTTATAATAAACTGAAATTATTATATATAAAATGATAACACATGGTATAGCAATCATATGTAAAGTTAATAAAAGAAAAATACTAATCAATAAAAATATGTAACGTATTTTATTTTTTTTCCATGTATATCCATTAAAATTAATGGAAAACATCTGTATTTTAGAAATTAATAGATAACAAGAACAGAAAATAAAAAATAATATCAAAATAGGATGTTTATAATTATTTTGAAAAATTACTGATAATGAAGAAAAAAATAGAGCATTCACCGTAGTTGTCAATCCTAATTTTTTATGACTTATGTTAAATTTTGCAAGACGACATGCAGAAAAAATAGAAATTAAAAAAGAAAAGCATTCTATATATGTAAATCCAATCTTGTTAGATTTTTTAAGGATGAAGAACATTGATATAGATGGTACTAATCCAAAAGAAACCATGTCTGCAAGAGAGTCTAATTCTTTTCCGAATTTGCTATTTTTTCTCATAAGTTTTGCAATAAATCCATCTAGAAAATCAAAAACTATTGAAATTATAGTAGCTATGTTAGAAGATAAAAAATCTTCTGAAAATAAAAATATTATAGAAATATTGCCAAAAAACAGATTTAACAATGTTAAAATATTTGGAATTATTCCTTTTATTTTTTCTATCATAAAAAAAATTCAATGATTAATATTTTCTATGAGATAAAAAACTTTCGTATAAAAAATGAATTTTCATTCATAAATGAAATTAATATATTATTAAATAATGAAGGTTATATTATTAATAATAATATAAATTATATTTTTTGCAATGACGATTTCATATTAGCAATGAATAAAAAATACTTAAATAAAAATTTTTATACAGATGTTATTGCTTTTAGTTATTCAACAGAAAGTTTAAAATTTTCCATATTAGGAGATATATATATCAGTATAGATAGAATTATAGAAAATTCTAAAAAATGGAATGAATTTTTTTTAGTTGAGTTAAAACGTGTTATGATACATGGAGTTCTGCATTTAGTAGGATATAATGACAAAAAAAAAGAAGATAGAAAATTAATGAAAAAAAAAGAAAATTTTTATTTAGATTTGTTTCAATTTTAATAAATATCATGCATGTTTTCAAATGTATATGATATAATTATAGTTGGAGGGGGTCATGCTGGATCAGAAGCAGCATCTGCATCATCTAAAATGGGATCAAAAACTCTACTAATTACTACAAATTTACAGACAATAGGTCAGTTATCTTGTAATCCAGCTGTAGGAGGAATTGCTAAAGGTCAAATTGTAAGAGAAATAGATGCTTTAGGAGGATTATCAGCTGTAGTAACCGATTATAGTACAATTCAGTTTAGAATGTTAAATAAATCTAAAGGTCCTGCTGTGTGGAGCCCTAGAGCTCAATGTGATAGAAGGTTATATTCTAATTTTTGGAGATTTTTTCTTGAAAAAAGAAATAAATTAGATCTATATCAAGATACTGTTACATCTTTAATTATAAAAAATTATATAGTTAAAGGGGTTAAAACAGCTCTTGGAGTAAAAATTAAAGCTAAAAGTGTAATATTGACAAACGGAACATTTTTAAATGGAAAAATTCATATTGGGAGTAAAAAAATTAGTGGAGGAAGAATTGCAGAAAAAGAAGTTAAAGGAATTACTGAACAATTAGTTAATATATTTGGATTAAAATTTGGGAGAATGAAAACTGGAACTTCTCCTAGAGTAGATGGACGTTCTTTAGATTATAAAAAAATGAAAGTTCAAGAAGGAGATTTAAATCCTAAGAAATTTTCTTTTTTTTATAAAACAAAAAAATTAAAAAAACAACATAAATGTTATATTGCTTATACAAATCATATAGTACATGATTTTATAAAAGAAAATATTGCACATTCTCCAATTTTTTCTGATTCAATTCAAGGTTCAAGTCCAAGATATTGTCCTTCTATAGAAGAAAAAATTTATAGGTTTTCTGATAAAGAAGAACACCCTATTTTTATTGAACCTGAAGGATGGAATACAAATGAAGTATATATTAATGGATTTTCTACATCTTTTCCAGAAAAGATACAATATGATGCTCTAAAAAATATATATGGATTTGATAATGTAAAAATTCTAAGGCCTGGATATGCTATTGAATATGATTATTTTCCTCCAGATCAATTAAAACCTACTTTAGAAAGTAAAATCATAGAAAATCTTTTTTTTGCTGGACAAATTAATGGAACTACAGGATATGAGGAAGCAGCAGCACAAGGATTAATTGCAGGAATTAATGCACATATGAAAATTAAAGAAAATTCTCCACTTATGCTTAAAAGAAATCAAGCTTATATTGGAGTATTAATAGATGATTTAATTACAAAAGGAACTATGGAGCCATATAGGATGTTTACTTCAAGAGCTGAATATAGAATGTTGTTACGACAAGACAATGCAGATGAAAGGTTAACCTATATAGGATATGATATAGGATTAATTTCAAAGAAAAATATGAATTTAGTAGGTAAAAAAACTTATTTAATAGAGAAATGTATTTCTTTTTTTAGAAAAAAAAATGTTGACCCAATAGTTATAAATCCTATTTTAAACAATAAAAATTCTCCAATAATATTCAGCAAAAAGAAAATTGAAACTATATTATCTCGTTCTGGTATTGAAATTGAAGATCTTGTTTCTATTCCATTTATAAAAGAAGAAATAAAAAATAATGTGTTTTCGAAAGAAATATTGGAACAAGTTTCTATTAGAATTAAGTATAAAGGGTATATAGATAGAGAAGAGGAAAATGCAAAAAGATTATTAAGGTTAGAAAATATTATTATTCCACATAATTTTGATTATAAAAAAATGAAATCTTTATCATTAGAAGCAAGAGAAAAATTGAATTATTATCGTCCAATTTCATTAGCTCAAGCATCAAGAATAAGCGGAATTACTCCTTCAGATTTAAGTATTTTATTAATATGTATAAGACGTTAAGAAACTTATTTTAGTTAGTTAATTTTTTTTATTTTTATTATTTATAATAAATAAATCTTCATCTTCCTTTTTCATATGAAATTTTTCTCTTGCTAATTTTTCAATATATTTAGAATCTTTTGTTAATTTTTTTAAATGATTTTTTTCTAAAAGAATTTTATTTTTCAAATAATCTCTATCTAAAGTTATTTCTTTAATCTCATTTTTTATCTTCCAATGCAATACTAAAGAATTTGTATCAAAAAAAGACATCCATATAAAAAATGATAAACTTATCCAGAAGTACTTATTTTTTATTACTATACTACTATATTTTTTTTCTTTTTTCATTTTTAAAAATATGACTAAAATTTTTAATAGTTTCAATTAGACCACTTACAATCCAGTAAATACTGAAAGAAGATAAAAATAGAATACACCAAAAGCCAGATATGGTTATAAGTAAAAAAATTAAAAATCCCAAAAATTTAATTATCATAATAAATTCTGATTTTTTTCTATAATTTCGTAAAAAAAAATTTAAGAATGAATTTTAAATATAGAATAGAAAAAGATACTTTAGGAGAAGTAAAAGTACCTTATAATAAATATTGGGGAGCACAGACAGAAAGATCAAGAAATAATTTTAAGATAGGAAAAGAGGGGAGCATCCCAATAGAAATTATTCATTCTTTTGGAATTCTTAAAAAAGCTGCTGCTTATGCCAATTTTTCATTTGGTATTTTATCTAAAAAAAAAAGAGATTTTATATCACAAGTTTGTGATGAAATTATAGATGGAAAATTAAATAATCAATTTCCTTTAGTCGTCTGGCAAACTGGATCTGGAACTCATACCAATATGAATATTAATGAAGTTATATCAAATAGATCTCATGTTTTAATGGGAAAAAAACTTGGAGTAGGAAAACCTTACATACATCCTAATGATGATGTTAATATGTCTCAATCATCTAATGATACTTTTCCCACTGCCATGTACATAGCAGCTTATAAAAAACTGGTAGAAAAAACTATTCCTTTTATTAGAAAGCTAAGAGATGCTTTAGAAAAAAAAGCAAAGTTATTTAGGAATATTATAAAAATAGGTAGGACTCATCTTATGGATGCTACTCCTATAACATTAGGACAAGAATTTTCAGGATATGTCTCTCAAATAAATCATGGAATAAATTCTATTGAAAAAACTTTAGATTCTCTTTCTGAATTAGCTATAGGAGGAACAGCTGTAGGAACCGGATTAAATTCTCCAAAAGGATATGATGTAAAAGTTACAGAATATATATGTAAATATACAGGGTATCCTTTTAAAATAACAAATAATAAATTCTCAGCTTTAGCATCTCATGATGCTATGGTTGAGTCTCATGGAGCTATTAAACAAATAGCAGTTTCTTTAATAAAAATATCAAATGATATTCGTTTTTTATCTTCTGGACCAAGATCTGGAATTGGAGAAATTTTAATACCAGAAAATGAACCCGGATCTTCCATTATGCCTGGAAAAATAAATCCTACACAATGTGAGGCTATTATAATGGTTTGCACACAAATTATAGGAAATGACACGATTATCTCAATGGCAAATTCTTCTGGAAATTACGAATTGAATGTTTCTAAACCATTAATTATTTATAATTTTTTGAAATCATCTAATCTTATTGCAGATGCTTGTAAATCTTTTTATACCTTATGTATAGAAGGAATTAAACCAAATTATTTGAGAATAAAAGAGTTTTTAGATAAATCTTTAATGTTGGTAACAGCATTAAATACTCGTATTGGGTATGAAAAATCAGCAGAAATAGCAAGATCCGCTTATAAAAATAATACAACTTTAAAAAAAGAATCTGTTAAATTAGGCTATTTAACTATTGAAGAGTTTGAAGAATTAGTAGATCCATCTAAAATGATATGATAGATAATGAATTACTTTTTATTGAAAAAATAAATCATCAACATTTTTTTCTATAGATTTTGCTATTATTTCTTCTGGAAGAGAATAAATTTTAGATAATTTATTTAATATTATTCTTAATCTACTAGGTTCATTTCTTTTACCTCTAAAAGGATGTGGAGATAGATATGGACAATCTGTTTCTAATACAATATTATCTATAGATATATTATGTAAAAATTTATCAATATGATTATTTTTAAAAGTAATTATTCCACCTATTCCGAGCTTCATTCCTAAATCTGTTATTTTTATAGCTTCTTCTAGGTTTCCACAAAAACAGTGAAAAATTCCTTTATCATAAGAATTTTCTTCTAATATTTTGATAACTCTATGAAAAGAATTTCTGCAATGGATTATTATCGGTAATTTATTATATTTTGCTAGTTTTATTTGATTTACAAAGGCGTATTCTTGTTCAAGAAGAAATTTTTTACTAGAGTGTAAATCTATTCCTATCTCTCCTATAGAAAGAAAATGATGTTTACTTAAATATTTTTTTATATTGTTTAATTCTGTTTCTATAGTATCCGGAAAAACATTATTAGGATGTAATCCTATCATGGAAAAGCAAATATTTGGATATTTTTTTTCTAATTCAATAATATCGGGGATAGTTGAACTATCTATAGAAGGAATAATAAATCTATTTATATCTTGATTCATTGCTCTTTTTATTACATCACAAATATCTTCTTGAAATTCTTTCATGTATAAATGAGCATGAGTATCTGTTATTTTCATGATTAATTAAATATTTTTTTATATGAAAGCTTATTTATTTCCTGGTCAAGGATCACAATTTAATGGTATGGGAAAAGATTTATATAAAAAATCTACTTTAGCAAAAAAATTATTTCGTTTATCGGATGAAATTTTAGGATTTAGAATAACATCTATGATGTTTAATGAAACAAAGATTCTTTCAGAAAAAACGAAATATACACAACTATCAATTTATATTTATTCAGTCATAAAAGCAAAAATATCAAATGACTTTGATCCAGATATGGTAGCTGGACATTCTCTTGGTGAATTTTCAGCTTTAGCATCTGTTAATGTTATTTCTTTTGAAAAAGGATTAATATTAGTGAATCAAAGAGCTAAATTAATGCAAAATATTTGTGAGTCTACAAAAGGAGAAATGGCCGTTATTTTTGGGTTAGAAGATGAAGTTATAGAATTTTACTGCAAAACAGATAATGGAATTGTAGTCCCATCTAACTACAATTGTCCAGGACAATTAGTAATTTCTGGAGAACAAAAATCAGTAAGAAGAGTTTGTTCTTGTTTAAAAAAAATTGGAGCTAAAAGAATATTTATTCTTCCTGTTCATGGAGCATTTCATTCTCCTATGATGGAACCAGCAAAAAAAGAATTTGAAAAAATTATAGAAAAAACATCTTTTAAAGATTCTAAATGTCCAATTTATCAAAATGTAAATGCTCAGCCAATTATAAAATCTGAAGACATAAAAAATAATCTTAGAGAGCATTTAACTTCTCCAGTTAAATGGAAGCAGTCCATAAAAAATATGATAATTCATGGAGCTTCATTATTTATTGATATAGGTCCAGGAAATATTTTAAGTAGTTTAATAAAAAAAATTTTAAGAAATAAATGATGTATTATTATAAAAAATTTTTTTATAGTCATGGAAAACTATTGTTAACGGGAGAATATTTTATTTTATGTGGAGCTATAGGATTAGCTTTACCTACAATTAAAGGACAATCATTAACCATTTTTGGTAAAAATTTTTTATCCTCTATATTACATTGGAAAAGTTATGATGAAATGGATAAACTTTGGTTTGAAGTTGTTTTTAATATTCCTTCTCTAGACATAGTTTATGATACTGAAAAAGAAATAGCTCTTAAGCTAAGATACCTATTATTAAAATCTTCTAAAATTAGAAACAACTTCTTAACCCATTTTTTTGGATTTCTTGTAGAAACAAACTTGGAATTTCCAAGGAATTGGGGATTAGGTAGTAGTTCTACTTTAATTAATAATATAGCGAAATGGGCTGATATAAACCCCCATTTATTATTAGGAGATAACTTTCCGGGAAGTGGTTATGACATTTCTTGTGTTTCTATTTCTAAACCAATATTTTATAAATTGTATCATAATAAACCTTATATAATACCTATAAAATTCAACCCTCCATTTAAAGATAAACTATTTTTTTTACATCTTAATAAAAAGAAAAATACTTGTGATGGAATCAAGTTTTTTTCTTCTATAAAAAAGAAAATTTCTATTCAAAATATTGAATCAATATCTTCTATAACTTTAAAATTACCTTTCTGTAAAACATTAATTGAATTTGAAGAATTATTATTGAAACATGAAATGATAATCTCTGAAATCCTTAACATTCCTACAATTAAAGAAACTTATTTTCCAGATTACTTGGGATTGGTAAAAAGTTTAGGCTCCTGGGGAGGAGATTTTGTTTTAATAAGTTCTAGAAAAGGAATGAGAAATTACTTTTCAGAAAAAGGATTTCATACTATCATATCATTCGATGAAATGATTTTATAATAAAAAATGAAGATTAAAGCTGTTGTTAAGAACAAAAATACTTTTTTTTGAATTTACAAAAAAAATTAGCTAGTGCGGGCGAAGGGATTCGAACCCTTATACCTAAAAGGCATCAGATCCTAAGTCTGACGTGTCTACCAGTTTCACCACGCCCACAAAATTAATTAATAAAAAGAAGATAAAATAATTTTATTTTTCTCATTAGAAAGAATATATTCTGTATATTTTAATGATTCTTTTGGAATAATTTTTATCCATTTTTTATGGTTAAATAACCATTTTTGTTGTATAGAAGGAAATCCTTTTTTAAGATAAGCTGAAATAAAAGGATGTATATGTAATTGTATTACCTTATTCTTAACCATTTTATTTCTTATAATATTTTCTATAGAAAATTCTATATGATTGATGTAATCAGAATCTTTTTTATGATTTTTATAGTTATAGTAAATATTATAATTTAATTTATAGTTATTTTTTTTTAATTCAGGTCTTACTCTATGACGAGTAAATTGAACTAATCCAAATTCATTTGGAGGTAAAATTTTATGTTTTGCTTTATCATTTTTCATTTTTTCTTTTATATATTCATATAGTTTATTTTTATGAATAGATTCTGACATGTCTATAAAATCTACTATAATTATTCCTCCCATATTTCTCAATCTAAGTTGTCTAACTATTTCTGTTGCAGCAATCAAATTTATTTTTAATACCTGATCAATTCTTTCTGATTCTGTACAATTTTTCTGAAAGGGATTGCTTATTCCACTATTAACATCTATAACATGAAGAGCTTCTGTATGTTCTATAATAAGATATGCACCATTATCTAGTGGAACATTTTTTCCTAGATATGTTTGTATTTGTTTATTTATTCCATATTTTTCAAATATTGGAATATTTTCTTTATAATATTTTATTATACTGATTTTATCAGGTGCTATTAAAGATAAATAAGAATAAATTTCTTTACAAAGAAAATTATTATTACAATAAATATATTGGAAATTATCATTAAATAGGTCTCTTAAAAAACAAAAAATTTTGCTTTCTTCATTTAATATCTGAACTGGAGGTAGTTTTATTATATTATTTAGTGTTATTTCCCATTTATTTATTAAGTAAAAAAGTTCTTTTTCTAAAATTTCTAATATTTTATTATAAGAAGCTGTTCTAATCACAATACCAAATTTATTTGGTTTTATTTTTTTTATGTGAGAAATCAATCTTTTTTTTTCTTTTATATCTTTTATTTTTTGAGAAACAAAAATTTCATCTGAGAAAGGAATGAGAATTAAGTACCTTCCTGGAAGGCAAATTTTTGATGTTAACTTTAATCCTTTATTATAAATAGGTTCTTTAGATACTTGTACAATAATTTTTTGTCCAAGACATAAAACTTCATCTATAGAATTAATATCATTATTATTATTAGTATAATCTATAATTCTTTCTTTTTCCGAAGAATTTGGATAAATAAAAATCTCTTTTTTTCTATGATTATCTGGAATTAAATCTAATATATTTTTATATTTTTGAAATCCAAGATCATTATAATGTAAAAAACCTCCTTTCGAATGTCCTATATCAATAATAGCAGCATTTAATCCATGCAAAATTCTTTCTACTACTCCTAAATAGATATCACCTACGGAAAACTTTCTATTAAAAACTTCTTTATGAAGTTCTAATAGTTTACCATTCTCTAAAAGAGCAATTTTTATTTCTTGTTCTTCTTCATTTGCATTTATAACTAATTCTTTACTCATCCCCAAAAAACAAGGAAAAAATTTAGAAAAAATAAGAAAGGTTATTTCTTTTTATGTCTGTTTCTTCTATTTCTTTTTTTTCTTTTATGGGTAGCTATCTTACGTCTTTTTCTTTTTCTTCCGTTTGGCATAATAATTTTCAATATTTATTGATTTAAGTTTCTAACATCATTATTTTTTAATAGGAACATTTTTTTTTATTAATTCGGTGAAAGACTTTGCAGGTTTAAATGCTGGAATATTATGTTCAGGAATAACTATAGACATATCTTTAGATATATGACGTCCAAGTTTTCTTGCTCTATATTTAATAATAAACGATCCAAATCCTCTTAAATAAACATTTTCTCCCGATGTTAGACTTTGTTTTATTTTTTTCATAAATATTTCTATCACCTTTTGCGTGTCAATTCTTTCAGATCCAGTTTCTGATATGATTTCTGTTATTATATCTGCTTTTGTCATGTTTAATCATTATATCGAATAACAAAATTCGTTTTCCTAAATATAGGAATTTTTTATAAAATTGCTTTAAAATTTAATATATATGGATTTTTCTAAAAAAATAATAAATTGGTATAAAAATAATTATAGAGATCTTCCATGGAGAAAAACAAAAAATCCGTATTATATATTAGTTTCAGAATTCATGTTGCAACAAACAAAAGTATCTCAAGTAATAAAATATTACTATAATTTTATAAAAGAATTTTCTAGTATAAAAAAATTATCTGAAGCAGATGAAAAATATGTTTTAAAAAAGTGGGAAGGACTAGGTTATTATTCTAGAGCTAGAAATTTACATTCCTTTGCTAAGGAATTAATAAAAAAAAAAGATAACTTCCCAAAAAGTTATAAACATTTAATAAAATATAAAGGTATAGGTCCTTATACAGCTTCTGCTATTGCTTCTATATGTTTTAATGAAAGAATCCCATCTTTAGATGGGAATGCTTGTAGAGTTTTTTCAAGATATTTAGGAATAGATAAAAATATTACATCTGAAAAAACAAAAAATGTTTTAAGAGATATTATTGTGAAAATGATGAAAACTTGTAAAGTCCCAGGTATTTTTAATCAAGCTATAATGGATTTAGGTTCCATTATATGTACTTATAAAAATCCTAAATGTTATTTTTGTCCAATAAAAAATTCTTGTTTTGCTGCTAAAAATAGAGTAGTAGATAAATTTCCTGTAAAAATAGGAAAAAAATATTGTATAATAGAAAGATTTTTTTATTATATTATTTTATATGATCATAAAAAAAATATTTGTATACATAAAAGATCTAAAAATGACATATGGAAAGGACTTTATGAATTTCCTTTAATAGAATTAAAAAATAATCTTCATTCTCATGAAGAGATAATAAAGACCGTTTGGAAAAAATTCAATTTAATTTTTAATACTGTTATTTATAAAATAAAACATAAATTAACTCATCAAAATTTATCAATTCAATTTTTGAATTGCGAAATTTTTCAAGAAAAAGATAAATTAATAAAAAAAAATGAATTTTTTTTTATTCCGCATAATAAAATAAAGGATTACCCTTTTCCTCGTCCTATTATATTGTTTTTAAAACATAATAAAAATATGATTTAATTATTTTTTGTTATGTACATTTTTTATGAAAAAAATTTTCATCAAAATTTAATCTTTTGGAAAAAGAATCTTCGACGAATATTTTATTAGAAAATACTTTATATTTAGTTTTTTATTTATTAGTAATAATAATGCTTTTATTATTTTCTGCCCTAATATCTGGAGCAGAAACTTCTTTTTTTTGCATGGAAAAAAAAACTGTAGATCGAGAAGTAAAAAAAAACTTTTATAGAGGAAATATTGTGTTAAAAATTCTAAAAAATAAAAAAAAACTATTAGCAACGATATTAATATCTAATAACTTTTCTAATATTGGTATTGTAGTATTAATATCCTATTTAATGGAATTTTTTAAAAAAAAAATTTCGATTTTCTATGATCAATATTCTATTATTCCCATTAACTTTATTTTAGAAGTAGTATTACTCACTTTTATATTGCTTTTATTTGGAGAAATAATTCCTAAGATATATGCAAAAAATAATTTTAGTTTCGCTTTATTTATGTCTAAGCCTTTAATTTTTCTTAGTAAAACTTTATACCCTATTAGTAGAATATTAATTTTTATATCTAAACTTATAGAAAATAGATTGCTAAAAAAAAGAAATGTATTTTCTGTTGATAAATTATCAAGAGCTTTAAAAATAACGTCTTATAAGAAAAATATTAAAGAAAGTCAATTTCTACAAAGAATAGTTGATTTCGGAAACACAGAAATCCATCAAATTATGACTCCTAGAATTGATATGTTTGCTTTAAATAGCAATACTTCTTTTTCTAAAGTATTAAGATCTGTTCGTAATCATGGATATTCTAGAATACCAATTTATAAAGAAAGTATTGATGATATAGAAGGAGTACTTTATGCAAAAGACCTTCTTCCATTCATTTATAAAAATGATTTTAATTGGATACAATTAATCCATCCTCCTTTTTTTGTCCCAGAAAAAAAAAAGATAGATGACCTTTTAAGTGATTTTAAGAAAAGTAAAATTCACTTAGCTATTGTGGTAGATGAATATGGAGGAACTTGTGGATTGATCACTTTAGAAGATGTTATTGAAGAAATAGTAGGAGATATTACCGATGAATTTGATGTAGAAGATACATCTTATTCTAAACTGGATAATAACAATTATTTATTTGATGGAAAAACTTCTTTAATTAATTTTTATCGTATTATGGATGTAAAAGAAGAAATTTTTTTTGAGAAAAAGAAAGGAGATGCAGATACTATAGGGGGGTTTATTATGGAAATAAATAAAGAATTTCCAAAGAATAAACAGAAAATTAATTTTCTTAATTATTCTTTTATTATTAAAAATATTGAAAATAAAAGAATAAAAACTATAGAAGTAATAAGAAAATAATTTAGTATTTTTTTTATATATACAAAAAAATAATATGGTTAAATCAAATAAAAAATATGTAATAATTTATTCTTGTATAATAACAGTAATAGCATTAGTTTTTGGTATACTTTATTATGAAAAATTTTTTATTCATTCACATGAAAAGAAAGCTCTATTGGAATTAACATATGCTCAAAAATATCTTTCTCAAGGAGAAATAAACAACGCTTTAAATAAAAAAAAAACAAAAATTAATTATCTAGGTTTTTTAGGAATAATATCTAAATATCCTTTCACTAAAGCGGGAAATATTTCTAAATTCTACGCAGGAATTTGTTATTATAAATTAGGGAATTATAAAGAATCAATAAAAATGATGGAGAGTTTTTCTGCTAAAGATGATATTTTATTTTCTATTAAATATGGATTTATAGGTGATGCATTTTCCCAAATGCGGTATAAAGAAAAAGCTTTAATATATTATATTAAAGCCGCAAAAGTAAAAGAAAACGAATTAACAACGCCACTTTATTATTATAAAGCAGCCCTACTAAATTTTTATATGAAAAGATATAAAAAATCAAAATATTTATTAGAAAAAATAGAAATATATTATCCTTCCTTCTTATATAAAAAAAATGTAGAAAAATATATCATGTTTATTAACAATAAATTATAAATTTTTTTTATGAAAAAAGAACCTATTTATTCATTAGATAAAAATGAAATTATAAATGCAGATTTACGTATCGCTTTTATCGTTTCTTTATGGAATAAAGATATTACAGACAGATTATATAACGCTGCTTATGATACTTTAATTCAATATGGAATTTCAAAAAATAGAATAAAAACTTGGACAGTTTCTGGTAGCTATGAATTAATTTATTCTTCTAAAAAAATAGCTATTTGTTATAATTTTGATTCTATAATTGTTATAGGATCCTTAATACAAGGAAAAACTTTTCATTTTGAATATCTTTGTCAAGCTATTTCTCAAGGAATAAAAGATATAAATATAAAATATGATGTTCCAGTTATATTCTGTGTATTAACAGATAAGAATAAACAACAATCTATTGATCGTTCAGGTGGAAAAAATGGGAACAAAGGGGTAGAATGTGCTAAAACTGCTATATATATGTCTTTATTTAGAAAGTCTATAAAATGAATCAAAATGTTATTAAACTTTTACCTAAAAATGTAATAAGTCAAATTGCTGCTGGAGAAACAATAGAAAGACCTTCTTCTATTTTGAGAGAACTTATGGAAAATTCAATAGATGCTAATGCTAAAAAAATTGATATTTTTATAAAAGATTCAGGTAAAACATTAATTCAATTGGTAGATGATGGAGATGGAATGAGTTTAAGTGATGCTAGAATGAGTATTCAAAGATTTGCCACTTCAAAAATTTATAATATTAATGATCTTTTTAAGATTCATACAAAAGGATTTAGAGGAGAAGGTTTATCTTCTATAGCGCTAATAGCTGAATTAGAAATACAAACTAAAGATAATAAAAGTTCAGAAGGGGTTCATCTTTTTATAGAGGAAGGTAAAATTAAAAAGGAACTCCCTATGAACATGCATAGGGGAACAAGAATTTCTGTAAAAAATATTTTTTCTAGAATTCCCGTTAGAAGAAAATTCTTAAAATCTTCTAAAATAGAATTTATTCATATAGTTAATGAATTTTATAAAATTGTGATTTCTCACAGAGAAATATTATATCGTTTTTTTCATAACGAAAAAATTTTTTTTTATCTAAAAAAAGCTTCTTTGAAAGAAAGAATAAAAGAAATTTTTAAGAACAAAAATAGAATATTAACGTCTTTTTTAATAAAAAAGGAAAAATTTTTAATTCAAGGATTTGTAAGCACTCCTAATTCTTCCATAACAAAGAAAGGAGATCGATTTTTAGTTGTTAATAAACGTTGTGTAAAACATCTTTTATTACATAAAAAAATTGTTCATGCTTATAATGGATTTTTAAAAAATTTTAATACAATATCTTATTTTATTTTTATCGATATAGTTCCAAACTTGGTAAATTGGAATATACATCCTGCAAAAAAAGAAGTGAAATTAGATGGAGAAGAAGAAATAAGTGCTTTAATTAAACAAGAAATAAAAAACGTTTTATTTCACCAGTATAAAGTTGAAAATATAAAAAATAAAGAGTTAAAAAACTCTAATATTTTATCTTCTTGTGATTTAGATAAAAAAAAATTTTTTATAAATTATTATAATTCATGTTCTAATTCAGAAATTTTTTCTGAAAAAGTATTTAAATTAAGGCATTTAAATAAAATAAAAAATGAGAAATATAGTTCATTCATTTCAAATGAAAATAAACTTCATGATTATGTTTTTAAGAAAATAAAAATAAAAACAATTCAGATAAATAGAAAATATATAGTTTTTACATTATTAAAAAATGAAGATATGATATTAGTAGATCAACATAGAGCACATAGTAATATACTATATGAATTTTTTAATTCAAAAAAAAATTTAATTATCCAAAAATTATTTTTTCCATTAAAAATAAAACTATCAAAAAAAGAATTCTTTTATTTGAGAAATATAAAAGAAGATTTAAAATATCTTGGGTTTTATTTTTATTTCAGAAATAAATTTGCCTATTTATATACTATTCCTGATAATATTCATCAAAATACATTACAAAAAATATTTAAAGATCTATTAAATTATGATTTAATAAAAGAAAAGAGTAATAAAAAAGATATGATTATAAAATCTATATCTAAATCAGCAGCCATAAAATATGGAGAAAAATTAAATTCTGATCAAATGGAATATTTAATTAGAGATTTATTTTCTTGTAAAAATTATAATTATACTTATACAGGAGATCCTGTATTTTTTAGAGTAAACGAAAATTTTTTTAAAAGTGAATATTTATACAAATTTTAATTCAGATGCTGTAAAACATTTAATCAGCATAAATATACTTGTATATACAGCTACATTTGTTTTTTCACAATATAAAATAGAAAGTTTTCTGTCTTTATATCATCCTTTAGATGAACGATTCGAGTTATATCAAATATTAACTCATATGTTTGTACATTCTAAACGACTTTTTTTACATATAATTTTTAATATGTTAGCATTATTTATGTTCGGAGGACAGATTGAAACTTTATTAGGAATAAAAAAATTTATGATAATATATTTTTTTTCAGGATTTTTTGCTGCGTTATTACAAATAA
Source organism: Blattabacterium cuenoti (assembly GCF_014252055.1). Taxonomy (GTDB): domain Bacteria; phylum Bacteroidota; class Bacteroidia; order Flavobacteriales; family Blattabacteriaceae; genus Blattabacterium; species Blattabacterium cuenoti_D. The sequence continues at coordinate 98,922 of NZ_CP059208.1, read as the reverse complement.
TTTTCAATACAAGTGTTATGTATTATTTTTTACATACTTTAGATTTTTATCAAGCTAAAAAAGCATTAGATTCTTTAAATGAAGAACAAAAAATAACTCTTTATAGTTCTATGTATTCTCCAATGATGGGTGCTTCTGGTGCTGTTAGTGGAGTAGTTGGAGCCTTTGCTAGATTTTTCCCAGAACATAAAATTTTTATTTTACCTTTTCCATTTCCTATTGCTGTGGAAAAAGCTATCATGATTTTTATTTTTGGAAGTTTTTTATCTGCTATTTTAAATTTAGCTCCTGGAGTTGCACATTTTGCTCATATTGGAGGTATCTTATCTGGTTATTTTATAGGAAGTTTTTTTTTAAAAAGATAAATAATGTAAAATAGTGATAAATAGATTGTTATCTATCTATTGTTGTCATAATGCGATTCCAACGAAATTTCCAATGAAATATGTTCATTGGATTTTTTCTATCCCAATCAATACTCATCCATATAAATAATGGTTTTCCTACTATATGATCTTCTGGAACAAATCCCCAGTAACGAGAATCGAAAGAATTATGTCTATTATCTCCAATCATAAAATAATAATTTTTTTTTACTTTATAATTTTTTCTATTCATTAGGTTCACTTTTTTTTCTCCTTCATAACAGGATATCTCATTATAAAGATGTATATTTTTTGAGTTTATTTTAATAGTATCTCCTTTTTTAGGAATATATAATGGTCCAAAATAATCTCTATTCCACCCAAAATTATTTGAAAGAATTATTGATGGATCTTTAACTTCTTTTGGATAAATATTTTTTTTTATGAAAATTATGTTATTAAATAATTTTTTTATTTGAGTTACTCTTTTTTTTGTTAATATAATCTGATAAAAATATTCATCATTTTTTTCTTCAAAAAATTCAACATCTTCAATATCCATTTTTTCTTTTAAAAATTCTAAATTTAAAGGAATATTCTTGGTCTTAATAAAATAAGATTGTTGTTTATTATTCGTAAAATTTTTTTCTTTTTTATGATTTATGAATAGAACTCCTTTTTTAATAAAAATAATATCTCCTGGAAGTCCCACACATCGCTTTACATAATGATCTTTTCTATCTAATATTTTATCATCTTTAGGAAAATTAAATACAACAATATCATTTCTTTTTATATGGTTTATAGGATGAAAACGAAAATATGGAAATTTAATATTAAAATAAGATTTTAATCCAAGAATATTATTATGAAAAAAAGGAACACATATAGGAGATATAGGCATTCTTAATCCATAATGGATTTTACTTACTAAAATAAAATCTCCTACTAATAAACTTTTTTCCATAGAAGAAGTTGGTATAACAAATGGCTGTATTATATAGGTATGTATTATAAACGAAAGGATTAAAGATGATAATATTCCTTCATTATTTTCTGTTATTTTTTCTTTTTTTATATTAATATTTTTAAAAAAATTGATATAAAAAATATATAAACCTGCAGATAAAAAGAAAATGAAAATATCTTTTTTTTTTATTTTATGTAAATAACGGATTAGATCTAACCATATAACTAAGAATAGAATAATGTTTGTTAATGGTATAAATAAAAGAAAAATCCACCATACAGGTCTATGTATTTTTTTTAAAATAATAAAAACGTTATATATAGGAATAATAGTTTTCCAATAACTGATTCTAAATTTTTTATAAAAATTATATGTACCCAGTACATGAATAATATGTAAAAAAAACGTAAAAATGCCACTAAATACAAAATATTGTAGCATACAATTAAATTATTTATTTATTCCTAACACTTCTTTCATAGAAAAGACTCCTTTCTTATTTTTTATCCACTCTGCAGCAATAACTGCTCCAATAGCAAATCCATCTCTGTTATAAGCCTCATGTTTAATTTCTATTTTATCTATATTAGATTTATATATCACGTTATGGTCTCCAGTTATATTTCCTAATCTTTTAGATAATATCAATATTTGATCTGCTGATATTCTTTTTTCATTAAGAATCCACGTTTTTTTCATTTTATTATGAATAATAGACTCAGCTAGGGATAACGCTGTCCCACTTGGTTTATCTATTTTTTCTAAATGATGAGTTTCATCTATTGTTACTTCATAATCTTTGGTATATGGACACATTAATTTTGATAGTTTTTTATTTATCTCAAAAAATATGTTCATTCCAATACTAAAATTGGAAGAATAAAGGAAAGAACCATTTTTTTCTTTACATATTTTTTTAATAACTTCCATTTTATTTAACCATCCTGTAGTCCCACATACAACAGGTATATTATTTTCTATACAAATTTTTATATTATTAAAAACAGATTCTGGTTGACTAAATTCTATAACTACATCTAAATTAACTGTTTTTAACAATGATATTTTAGGTGTTTTATCATAACATAATGATACATTATGATTTCTATTTTTTGCTATTTTTTCTATAGCACGCCCCATTTTTCCATATCCTATTATCCCTATGTTCATATAATATATTTATTTAAATTTTATTTTTATGAGACTATTCTAAAATCAAAAATAGATTAAAAAAATTATATCTTTTATAATTATTTTATAATTTTATATTTATAATATAAATTAATTAAATAGCCCACGTGGTGGAATTGGTAGACACGCCACTTTGAGGTGGTGGTATCCTATTTAGGATGTGCTGGTTCAAATCCAGTCGTGGGTACTATTTTTTTATATAAGAATACGAAATAAATCTGGATTTTTATTTAAATATTGAAAATGAACTCTATATTCCTTCATTCTTCCTAACAATTCTGAAAAATCATTTTTATCTGATAATTCTATTCCTATTACAGCTGGTCCTTCTTCTTTAGAGTTTTTTTTAGAGTATTCAAAATAAGCTATGTCATCTTTTGGACCTAGAATATTGTTAACAAATTCTCTAAGTGCTCCAGCTCTTTGTGGAAATTTTACTATAAAATAGTGTTTTTTCTCTTCATATAAAAGAGATCTCTCTCTTATCTCTTCTGTTCTAGTTATGTCATTATTTCCTCCACTTAAAATACAGACTATGTTTTTTCCTTTTATTTCTTTAGAATAAAAATCTAAAGCAGCTATAGAAAGAGCTCCTGCAGGTTCTGCAACAATAGCTTCTAAGTTATAAAGATCTAAAATAGTTGTGCAAACTTTTCCTTCTGGAACTGTTTTTATATCATGTAATATATTTCTGCAAATATTGAAATTTAATTCTCCAACTTTTTTTACAGAAGCTCCGTCAATAAATCTATCTATAGAATCTAATTCTATAACCTTTCCTTTTTTTATAGAAAAACTCATAGAAGGAGCCCCTTTAGGTTCTACTCCTATAATCTTAGTTTTAGGACTTACTTGTCGGAAATGACTACCAACTCCAGAAGCTAATCCTCCACCTCCAATAGGTATGAAAACATAATCTATATCAGTTGAAATTGATTGTTGCAAAATTTCTAAACCAACAGTAGCTTGTCCCTCAATAATTTTTGTATCATCAAAAGGATGAATAAAAACTTTTTCATTTTTTTTACAATCTTTTATAGCTTCAAAACTAACTTCATCAAATGTATCTCCACTGAGAACAATTTCAATATATTGTTTTCCAAACATTTTTACTCTTTCTACTTTTTGTTTAGGAGTAGTGCTTGGCATATAAATTTTTCCTAGTATTTTTAATATACTGCATGAATATGCTACACCTTGTGCATGATTTCCAGCGCTTGCACAAACAATTCCATTTTTTAGTTCTGTATTAGATAAACTTATTATTTTATTATATGCACCTCTAATTTTATATGAACGTATGATTTGTAAATCTTCTCTTTTTAAAAAAATATTAGCTTTATATTTATCTGATAAAAGTAAATTTTTTTGTAATGGAGTTTCATAAATAATATCATTCAATAAATTCTTAGCCTTAATTATTTCCTTATAAGAAGGAAAATATTCTTTTATATTACTCAATATTCAATACGTTTTTTATAAAACTTAGGATTCTTTTTTTTCTGGTCTTAGATTTCGTATAGTAGATCCTACTTTCCATAATTCACTTTCTCTTAGGTCTTTTAATTCTTTTTGTAATTTATTTCTATAATTTTTATCAATATTAGATTTTATGATTCTTTCAGCTTCTTTTCCTGAAGAAACTTCATCATATAATTCTTGAAATATTGGTAATGTAGCGTCCATAAATTTTTTCCACCAATCTAAAGCACCTCTTTGCGCAGTAGTAGAACAGTTAGAATACATCCAATCCATTCCATTTTCTGAAACTAATGGCATTAAACTTTGAGTTAGTTCTTCTACAGTTTCATTGAAAGACTCTGAAGGAGAATGTCCTTTATCTCTTAAAATTTGATATTGCGCAGCAAAAATTCCTTGGATTGCTCCCATTAAAGTCCCTCTTTCACCTACTAAATCGGAATAGACCTCATTTTTAAAATTTGTTTCAAATAAATATCCTGATCCTATTCCTATACCAATAGATATAGTTTTTTCTAAACAATTCCCACTGTAATCCTGATATACAGCATAACTAGAATTAATTCCTTTTCCTTCTTTAAATAATCTTCTTAAACTAGTTCCTGATCCTTTAGGTGCAACTAAAAAAATGTCTATATCTTTAGGTGGATATATCTTTGTTTTTTCACAAAAAGTCAAACCAAATCCATGTGAAAAGTACAAAGATTTTCCATGATGAAGAAACTTGCAAAGTGTTGGCCAAAAAGATATTTGTCCTGCATCTGACAACAAATACATAATTATTGTTCCTCTTTTACACGCTTCTTCAAGAGAAAAAAGATTTTTTCCTTCTATCCATCCATCTTTTAAAGCTTTCTCCCAAGAGAAAGAATTTTTTCTTTGTCCGATGATGACTTGAAATCCATTATCTCTTAAATTAAGAGATTGTCCAGGACCTTGCACTCCGTATCCTAATACAGCTATTACTTCTTTTTTTAATATTTCTTTAGCTTTAGATAATGAAAATTCTTCTCTTGTTACAATATTTTCTTCTACAGGTCCAAATTTAACTTTCATAATTTTTTTATTCTTTATTAAGATGTTGCTAATGGTAAATCTATTCTTTTCCAAGAATTTTTTCTAGAGTTTTTTTCTTCTATTTTATAGTAAAAAACATGAATAACTCCAATTAATTTATCAATTAATTTTTTTACTTTAATCAATTCTTCTTCTTTAGATTCTAAATCTAGAAGATGTTGAAAATTAGAACTATTTTTATCATTATAAACATTAATATGATTAGTTTTTAAATTTCTACGATTAAGTATAATAAGTATTCTACTTAATAGTCTCGTATCATTTTCTCCTAAAATTATTATTCTGAATTTATGTTTCATATTATTTTATTATTTTTTTATGTTAAACGAATTTCATCTACAGCTGCTCCCGCAGGAATCATAGGAAAAACATTATCCTCTTTTTCTACTACTACTTCTAATAAAAAAGCATTTTTATTACGTAATGCTTTTTTTATAGATTTTTCTAATTTTTTTCTATTGTTTATTCTTTCTGCTTCTATACTATATGCATTAGCTAATTTTATAAAGTCAGGATTAACTAATTCTGTACATGAATAACGTTTATCAAAAAAAAGTTGTTGCCATTGACGTACCATTCCCAAAAAATTATTATTTAATAAAACGATTTTCACAGAAATATTGTTTTGTAAAATAGTACCCATTTCTTGAATTGTCATCTGTATTCCACCATCTCCTACAATACAAATAACTTGTCTATCTTTTGATCCTAATTTAGCTCCAATTGCAGCAGGTAATGCAAATCCCATAGTTCCCAATCCTCCAGAGGTTATTTGACTTTTTTTATAAGTAAAATTAAAATATCTTGAAGCTATCATTTGATGTTGCCCCACATCCGTCACAAGAATTGCATCTTTTTGTTTATATTTATTGATCCATTTTATTACTTCTCCCATAGTCAAACCTTTTTTAATTGGATTAATATCATTTTCTATTACTTCTATTTTTTCTTTTTCTTTTAGATAAAAGAATTTATTTACCCATTTTTCATGATTAGATTTATTAACATAAAAAATTAGTTTTTTTAAAGATATTTTACAATCTCCAAGTATTGGTATATGACATGGTATATTTTTGTTAATTTCGGAAGGATCAATTTCTAAATGAATTATTTTTGCATTTTTAGCATATTTATTTACATTTCCAGTAACACGATCATCAAAACGCATTCCTATAGAAATTAGTAGATCACATTGGTTTGTTAGAATATTTGGAGCATAATTTCCATGCATCCCTAACATTCCTACATATAAATAATGGTCACTATACAATGCACCTAAACCTAATAATGTACTAGCAACAGGAATTCCTGTTTTTTCTACAAATTCTTTAAATTCATCTTCTGCTTTAGCTAAAATAACACCCTGTCCAACTAAAATCATAGGTTTTTGAGCAGTATTTATTAAATTTGCTGCTTCTATCAGGTTTTTTTCTTTTATACAAGGATATGGATGAAAATTTTCTATATATTCAAAGTGTTTATAATTAAATTCAGATTTTTGGAATTGAGCATCTTTAGTAATATCTATTAAAACTGGTCCCGGTCTTCCTTTTTTTGCTATAAAAAACCCCTTCTGAATAGATTCGCAAATATCTTTTGCTTTTAAAACTTGAATATTCCATTTTGTAACAGGCATAGAAATATCTATGATATTTGTTTCTTGGAAAGCATCAGTTCCTAAAAGATTAGATGATACCTGTCCGGTGATACAAACAATAGGAGTACTATCTATTAGTGCATCAGCTAATCCAGTAATTAAATTGGTAGCTCCAGGACCTGATGTAGTAAAACATACACCTATTTTTCCAGTAGCTCTAGCATATCCTTGTGCTGCATGTATAGATCCTTGTTCGTGACGCATTAAAATATGAGTTACAAAATTCAAATAATCATGTAAAGAGTCGTATATAGGCATAATTGCACCTCCAGGATATCCGAAAATATATTCTACTTTTTCATATAAAAGAGTTTTTATTACTATTTCTGAACCAGAGAATAATTTTTTTACCATATATATCAATCAATTAGTCTGTAATGCATCCTTTAGAAGCGGAAGAAACCATTTTTATATATTTATATAGATATCCTTCTTTAATTTTTAATGGAGGAGGATTCCATAATTTTTTTCTTCTTTGTATTTCATTTTCTTCTATTTCTAGATTAATAGTATTATTTTCTGCATCTATTTTAATAAAATCTCCATTTTGAATAATAGATATTAATCCTCCACATTGTGCTTCTGGAGTAACATGACCTATAACAAATCCATGTGATCCACCTGAAAACCTTCCATCTGTTATAAGAGCTATATTTTTTCCTAATCCTGATCCCATAATGTAAGACGTTGGTTTCAACATTTCTGGCATTCCTGGCCCTCCTTTTGGCCCTACATATCTGATAACAATAACACTACCAGGAGTTATTTTATTATTTGTAATTGCTTTGTTAGCTTCTTCTTCTGAATCAAAAACATTTGCTTTTCCTCGAAAAATAATTCCTTCTTTTCCTGTTATTTTTGCAACAGCACCTTCTGGTGATACGTTTCCATATAAAATTCTGATATGTCCATTTTTTTTAATGGGATTTTCTATAGGAAAAATAATTTTTTGATTAAAAGTTATATCCGGAATATTATCCATATTATCAGATAATGTTTTTCCAGTTACAGTTAAACAATCTCCTGAAAGGATTCCTTTTTTTAACAGATATTTTATGATAACAGGCATTCCTCCAATACATATATGTATATCTTCCATTAAGAATGGACCACTTGGTTTTAAATTTCCTATAAGAGGAATTTTATTACTAATTCTTTGAAAATCTTTTAAAGTAAAATCAATATTTGCGGATTTAGCAATAGCTAAAAAATGTAAAACTAAATTAGTAGATCCCCCTAAACACATAGCTAATTTTATTCCATTTTCTATAGAATCTTTAGTTACTATATCTCTAGGTTTTATATTTTTTTCTAATAAAATTTTAATATAATTAGATACTTCTTCACATTCTTTTTTTTTATTTTCACTTGTCGATGGAGAAGAAGACGAATAAGGTAGCATAATCCCCATAGCTTCTAAAGCTGAAGCCATAGTATTTGCAGTATACATTCCTCCACATGCACCAGGCCCTGGACAAGAATTTTTAATTATATTTTTATATTCTTTTTCTGATATTTTGCATATATTTTTTTCTCCTAGAGCTTCAAAAGAAGAAACAATATCTAATTTTTTACCATTATAATAACCTGAAGAAATACTCCCTCCATAAACAATAATAGAAGGTCTATTTAATCTTAGTAATGCAATTAGAACTCCTGGGATATTTTTATCACATCCAGGAATAGCTATCACTCCATCATAATGATGTGAGTCGACTACAGTTTCTATACTATCTGCTATTAATTCTCTAGATGGGAGAGAATATCTCATCCCTGATGTTCCCATAGTAATACCATCACTTACTCCAATAGTAGTAAATTGAAATCCTATCAAATTTTTTTTTATTACTGAATTTTTTATTATTTTTCCCATTTTATTCAAATGCATGTTGCAAGGATTTCCATCATACCAATTACTAACTATTCCTATTTGTGCTTTACAAAAATCGGAATCTTTCATTCCGGTAGCGTACAACATAGCATGAGCTGCAGGTAAATCAGATTCTTTTGTTATCTTTTTACTAAAATTATTAATTTCTTTTTCCATGAGATGTTTTATAAATCAAAAAAACCCTACTGAATTTTTCTAGTAGGGATGAAAAAATATCATCTAATTATGATTAATAATACAATATTATATAATATGCAAAAATATGAAAAAAATGAATAGTATAAAATCTATTTTTGTCTATTTATTTTTAAAAAATCATTATTTTTTGATTGATTAGTAAATATATTGCAAAGTTCATAATCATAATTCCAATGAAGAGGTGATTATTATTAATAATCAAAAAAAACATGTTTTTTTTGATAAAAAAATATTTTTATCGTACATTATCACGAAATAATTCCAGATCCTATCAATTCTTTTCCAAGATACCAAACTGCAAATTGTCCCTCCATTATAGCACATTGCATTTTATCAAATTCTACTAACATTCCTTTAGTTAATTTATATAACTTTGATTTCTGTAAAGGTTGTCTATAACGTATTCTACACGTAACATCCATTTTATCTCCTTTATGCATTATGAGATCTTCTCTTATCCAATGAATATTTTCTTCTGAAATAAACAAAAATTTGTTATATAACCCCGGATGTTCTTTCCCCATTCCCGTATAAACAATATTTTTTTTTATATCAGTTTCTATAACAAACAAAGGCTCTTTATAGCCTCCTAAAGAAATTCTTTTACGTTGACCTTTAGTAAAAAATTGTGCTCCATCATGGTGTCCTATAACTTTTCCATCTGATTTTTTATATTTTTTTTTTCTAGATAAAAAAAATAATTTTTCTTCAAGAGAAGAAAAAGATTCATTTTTTTTATAATAAATTGGAGCATTAGAATCGATATATATTATGTCTCCTTTTTTTGAAAAAATTTCTTGCCTAAGAAATTTAGATAAATCAATTTTTCCTACGAAACATAAGCCTTGAGATTCTTTTTTATAAGCATTATATAATCTATTTTTTTCTGCTATTTTTCGTACTTGACTTTTCATAAGTCCTCCTAATGGAAAAATAGATTTTCTTAATTGGTATTGATTTAATTGACATAAGAAATATGATTGATCTTTATAAGGATCTTTTCCAGTTAAAAGACGATGAATTATTTTTTTATTTTTTAGAATTTTTTCATTATTTACATAATGTCCAGTAGCAATAAAATCAGCTCCTAAATCAATAGCTTTTTCTAAAAAAATAGAGAATTTAATTTTTTTATTACATAATATATCTGGATTAGGAGTTTTTCCTAATTTATATTCATTAAACATATAGTCAATCACATGTTTTTTATATTCTTTTTTCATTTCTACTATTTGAAAAGGTATATTTAATTGTTCAGCAACTAACATAGCATCAATACTATCCTCTTTCCAGGAACATTGATTACTATAAATAGTATCTTCCCAATTATGCATAAATAATCCAATTACCTTATATCCTTTTCTTTTTAGAATTAAAGCTGCTACACTTGAATCTACTCCACCAGAGAGTCCTACAACAACTTTTTGCATAAATTATATTATGTACTACTATTTCCGTAAAAAATTTTGTCTATTAATTTAAAAAAATTAGGAGAACATTTCTCTTACACGATCAAAAAAAGATTTTTCCTCATTTCCTGGATGAGGAAGAAAATTTTCATTTTTCCTCATTTTTTCAAAAAATTTTCTTTGTTCTTCATTTATTTTTTTAGGAGTCCAAACATTTACATGAATCAATAAACTTCCATATCCATATCCATTAATTTTAGGTAATCCTTTATTTTTCAACCTTAAAGTTTTTCCTGATTGTGTTCCAGTATCTATTTTAATTCTAGCTTTTCCATTTATAGTTGGAACTTCTTTTACAGCTCCTAATATTGCATCAGGAAATGAAATATATAAATCATAATGTAAATTGTTTCCTTCTCTTTTCAATTTTGGATGAGGAATTTCTTCTGTTAGAATAATTAAATCACCAGGGACTCCTCCAAAAGGAGCTTCATTTCCTCTTCCGGAAACTTTTAATTGTATTCCTTCCATAATACCTGATGGTATTTTTATATCTACTAATTCCTCTTCTTTTATTAATCCATGTTTATTAGCTCCGTAAGGTATATTTTCTATACTTTTTCCTGTTCCAGAACAAACATTACATTGAGAAGTTGTTTGCATTCTTCCTAATATAGTGTTTGTAATGTGTGTTATTTGACCTGTTCCATGACAAGATAAACAATCTTTGTATTTTATTCCCTTAGCTACTTTTAATCTTTTTACCTTAACTTTTTTTTCTGTACCATTAGCTATTTCTTCTAATGAAAGTTTTACTCTTATTCTTAAATCACTTCCTTTAATAGTTTTATATCTTGTAGATCTTCCAAAACCAAAACTAGAAAAACCTTCGCCAAATGCATCAGCAAAGATATCTCCGAAATTAGTAAAAATATCTTCCATATTCATCCCACCTGCTGCAGAAGTACTTCCTTTTACACCTGAATGACCAAATTTATCATAACGTTCTCTTTTTTCTGGATCACTTAAAATCTCATAAGCTTCAGCAGCCTCTTTAAATTTTTCTTCTGCTTCTTTTTTATTATTTAAGTTCTTGTCCGGATGATATTTAATTGCTAATTTTCGATATGATTTTTTAATTTCTTCCGAAGAAGCATTTCTAGATACCTCTAATACTTCGTAATAATCTTTTTTCATCATGAAGATAAAAGTTGTTAATAATAATTATTTTCCAGTAATGACTTTGGCATGTCTTATTACTTTTTCTTTAAGAATATATCCAGCTTCTATTATTTCTATAACTTTTCCTTTTAAATCTTCTGTAATAGCTGGTATTTGTGTAATTGCTTCATGAAAATCTGTATTGAAATCATCTCCTTTTTTTATATTTATTTTCTTTAATCCTTTTTTTTTCAAAACCTTAATAAGCTTTTCTTGTATAAGGGTAACTCCTTTAATAAGGAATTCATCTTTAGATTTTTTTAATTCTTTTAAACTACGTTCAAAGTCATCTAAAATTGGAATTAGATCTATAAGAATTTGTTCATGAACAGTTATGAAAATGTCAAATCTTTCTTTTTGAGTACGTTTTTTAGAATTTTCAAATTCTGCAAAAATACGTAAGTATTTATCTTTTTCTTTTTTTAAATCTTCTTTAAGAACCTCTACCTTCTTTTTCAATGATTCTAAGGATTCGGATTCTTTTAAAACTTCTTTATGTTTTTTTTGTGTTTTATTTTTTTCATTGTAAAGAGGAGAACCATCATCGGAAATAGTAAAACAAGAATCTTTTTTTTCAGTATTTTTATTGGTGTCCATAATATAAAAAATATTTTCAACATAACTCCTATCGACCAGGATAGCAAAATATTTGCCAATATTTATAATTGTGTCATAATGTCATTTTTTATCTATGATAATAATGAATTGAAATTCAAGTATTTTCTAATGTAATTTATTCGCTTTATTGCTATATTTTTTGCTTTTTTAGCTCCATGAAAAAGAATTTCATCTAATAATGATTTATTTTTTATAAGGGAAAAAAATCTATTTCTTTCTGCAGAAAATTTACAAATTATTTGTTCATATAATGCTATTTTTGCTTCTAAATATCCATATCCACCATTTATATATTTTTCTTTCATCTTTTCTATTTTTTCTTTTGGGGAAATTAATTTATATAAAGACATTATGTAATCTTTGTCAGGATTTTTTTTTTCTTCTAAAGATTTATTATCTGTTTGTATTTTCATAATTTGTTTTTTCAAAATTTCATTTGAAGAAAGAATATCAATATAGTTATTTTTAGATTTACTCATTTTTGTTCCATCTGTTCCAGTGATAAACATATATTTTTCCTGTAAATAAGGATTAGGTAATGAAAATACTTCCTTTCCTATTCTTTTGTTAAAAAAATAAGCTATTCGTCGTGCTATCTCTATATGTTGCAATTGGTCTTTTCCTACTGGAATTATTTTTGCGTTATAAAGTAAAATATCAGCAGCCATTAAAATAGGATAAGTAAATAATCCTACATTTATTTTTTTTTTATCTTTTTCTTTTTTAAAGGAATGCGCTAATGTTAGTCGTTGATAAGGGAAAAAACAACTTAAATACCAAGCTAATTCAGTAACTTCTGGAACATCTGATTGTCTATAAAAAATACTATTTTCTGTATTCAATCCAAAAGCTAACCATGTAGCTGTAATGTTATAAACATTGTTTTTTATGTTTTGTATATTTTCTGTTTGGATTATGGAATGTAAATCTGCGATAAATATAAAAGAAAAAAAACCTTTTTTTCTTTTATTTACCATATTAATTGACGGGATAATGACACTTAAAATGTTTCCTAAATGAGGAACTCCTGTACTTCGGATTCCTGTTAATATATTTTCCATAACTTTCTCAATAAAAGTAATATAAACTAATTATTTTATTTGAAGTGAATCTAACCCACCTATTATTTCAAGTATTTCTTTAGTTATTGTTGCTTGTCTTTCTTTATTATAATTTAGTATTAAATCATTTTTAATATGAGACGCATTTTCTGTTGCTTTATGCATAGAAATCATACGTGCTGTATGTTCTGCTGTTAAAGACTCTGAAAATGTTTTTTTCAATTTAATAAAAAGAATTTTTGGAATTATATAATTTATAATTTTATTTTTAGATGGTTCTAAAATAAAATTTTTTGATTCTTTATGTTTATATAGGTTTTTTATTTTTTTAATAGGAAGAAATTTTTCCACTATTATTTTTTGAAGTAAAGAATCTTTTAAGCTATTATATACTAAGTAAATAGAGGAAATAGTATTTTTAAAAAAATCTGAAATTAGTTTATTTATAAGAAATTTTATTTTTTTTTCATTGAAATTTTCTATCAAATTATCATATATATTATATTTTTTGGACAGAAAATCGAATCCTTTTTTTCCAATGCAGAAAAAAATACAGTTTTTATATGAAAAATGTTTTTTTTGAAGTATGATATTAATTTTTTCAAATATTGAGGAATTGAAAGATCCACATAATCCACGATTAGAAGTAAATACAATAAATAATTTCTTCCCATTTGAAGAATGAAAATATTTATTTTCTATTTTTTCTTCTATTGATAATGTTGATATAAGCTCTGAAAAAATTAATTCTATATGATCTAAATAATATTTTATGTTCATAAATATCTCTTTAGATTTTTTTGATTTTACTACAGAGATCATTTTCATTGCTTCTGTAGTTTTTATTACAGATTCTATAGAAATAATCCTTCTTTTTATATCTTTTGGATTAGAAGACATATTAAATAATATATTTGTTACTTAATTCCAATACAATTTTTTCTATAATATTATGATATTCTTTTTTAAAATCACCTTTTCTTAGATTATCCAATAAATCTTTATGTTTTTCTTTCAAATAAAAAAGATAATCTTTTTCAAAAAGAGAAATTTTTTCTATAGGAATTTTTTTTAAAAGATTTTTTGTTCCAACATAAATAATAGCAATTTGTTCTGCAATATCATATGGAGTTTGAGGTAATTGTTTTAATATTTCTATATTAATTTTTCCTCTATTTATAGTTTCCATAGTGGATGGATCTAGTTCTGAACCAAATTTTGAAAATGATTCTAATTCTCTAAATTGTGCTTGATCTATTTTTAGTGTACTAGCTATTTCTCTCATAGATTTAATTTGAGCGCTTCCTCCAACACGAGATACAGATATACTTTCATTAATGGCAGGACGTATTCCTGAGTTAAATAGTTCTTTTTCCAAAAAAATTTGTCCATCTGTTATAGATATGACATTAGTTGGTATATAAGAAGAAATATCTCCAGATTGAGTTTCAATTATAGGAATAGCAGTAAGTGATCCTCCTCCCTTTACTTTATTCCTAATTGATTCTGGAATATCATTCATTTTTTCTACCATTTTCTGATCTTTTATAATTTTCGCTGATCTTTCTAAAAGACGAGAATGTAAATAAAAAACATCTCCTGGATAAGCTTCTCTTCCAGGAGGACGTCGTAGTAATAAGGAAATTTCTCTGTAAGAAACAGCTTGTTTAGAAAGATCGTCATATACAATTAAAGAAGAACGTCCTGTATCACGAAAATATTCTCCAATAGCAGTTCCGGAAAAAGGAGCGAATACTTGAATTGGAGCAGGTTCAGAAGATGTTGCTGCAACTATAACGGTGTAAGATAAAGCTTGATTTTCTTCTAAAATTTTGGCAATTTTTGCTATTGTAGATCCTTTTTGACTTATTGCTACATAGATACAATAAACAGGATTTTTATTTTCAAAAAATTTTCTTTGATTAATAATTGTATCAATAGCTATAGTAGTTTTTCCTGTTTGCCTATCTCCTATAATCAGTTCTCTCTGTCCTCTTCCTATGGGAATCATGGAATCTATAAACTTAATCCCAGTTTGTAATGGTTCCTTTACAGGTTCTCTATATATAACACCTGGAGCTTTTCTCTCTATAGGCATTTCAAATGATTCTCCATCATCTATAATAGGCCCTTTTCCATCAATAGGATTCCCCAATATATCTATAACTCTACCTAATAAATTTTCTCCAACTTTTATAGAGAAAGTTTTTTTTGTTCTTTTTACTGTATCTCCTTCTTTTATATTTTTAGATGAATGAAGTAATACAATACTGACATGATCTTCTTCAAGATTTAATACTATACCTTTTTCTCCTCCTTTAAATTCTACTATTTCTCCATAAAAAGCAGAATTTAAACCAAAAGATCTAACTACTCCATCTCCTACTTGAACAATAATTCCATATTCGGATAGTTTTGATTCAAATTGAAAGTCTGATAATTCTTCTTTAAGAATTGATGATATTTCAGAATATTTTAAATCTGACATGAAAATAAAAGCTTAAAAATTTTAATTTTTAAAGATTTCTTTAATACAGGATAATTGTTTTTTTATACTAAAATCCCATTTTTTATTATCTATACAAAATAGAAATCCACCCAGAATAGATTTATTAATTTTATTTACTATATGATATTTTTTGTTTTTTAAAGGATTAATTTTATATGCAATTTTAGATAGTATATCTATATTTATAGGGTAAACAGTAGTAATACTACATTCTACAAGTTTTTTTGTTTTTACTTTATATATATTTTTATATTCTAAAAATATATCATATAATAAATATTCCCTTTTTCGTAAAATTAAAAGTTGAACAAAACGGAAAAGCAAAGAATCAAAATGGTAAAAAATACTTTTGAAAATTTTTATTTTTTTTTTATCATTCAATAATAAACTTTGTATAATTTTTTTTAATTTTCCATTATCATATAATAATATAGAAGAAGCTTTTTTTATTTTTTTATAAAAAAAATCATTTTTGGTATTATTATTATTTTTTATGGATTCTTCATAAAGAATCATTGCATAATGTTTAATTATATTTTTAGGAAACATTTTTTCAACATAATTTTTCTACTAATTTTTTTATGAGTTCTTCTTGTTTATTTTGTTTATTATTTAATTTTTCTGTTAGTATTTTTTCTGCAATATTTATAGAAATTTCTCCTATTTTACTTTTTAGTTGTTTAAAAGCATCTTTCTTTTTCATATGAATAATTTTTTCTGTTTCTTTCAACATTTTTTCTCTTTCTAAAAGACCTTCTTTTTTAGCTCTTACTTTTATTTTATCTTTTATTTTGACAGCTTCTTTCAAAATTAGATCTCTTTTTTCAAAAGCTTCTTTTAAAATAATTTTTTTCTTATTTTCTATTTTTTGAAATTCTTTTATTAATTGATCTGATTTCTCAATAGATGTTTTAATTTCCTTTTCTCTTTGATCAATAAAATTGATTATTGGCTTCCAAGCAAATTTTGATAGAAAAAAAAGAAGCATTAAAAATATTAATGAATGCCAAAATATTAGACCAAATGAAGGAGTAACTAAATCCATATAATAACATTATTATTATTTAAATACGGCTAATAAAGCAGAAACTATCCCAAAAAGAGATGCACCTTCAATAAGAGCCGCTGCAATAATCATTGCATTCTGTATTTTTCCAGAAGCTTCTGGTTGTCTAGCAATAGCATCCATTGCAGAACTTCCAATCTTACCAATTCCTATTCCTGCACCTATAACTGCAAGACCAGCACCTAAAGCAGCTATACCTGAGTAAGTTAAATCTATATCCATAATGTTTGATAATATTTGTATTAATTTAATTAATTATTTATTCTTCTTTTACAGCTGTACCTATAAGAAGAGAAGATAAAGTTGTAAAAATAAAAGCTTGTAAAAAAGAAACTATAATTTCTAATATAAAAATGAAAAATCCAAAAATTATGGAGAATCCTGCTACGAAAAAACTTTTAAAAATAAAAATAAGACAAATAAAGCTTAAAATAAGTATATGTCCAGCAGTTATGTTAGCAAATAAACGAATACATAAAGTTAATGGACGGATAAATATTCCGATAAATTCTATAGGGGCTAATAATAATTTTATTCCTATTGGTACTCCAGGCATCCAAAAATTATGAATCCAGTAATTTTTATTTGCATTAACATTAGTAATAACAAAAGTAATTATAGCTAGAGTAAAAGTAACGCTTATATTACCTGTTACATTTGGAAACATTGGAACTAATCCAATTAAATTATTAATTAATATAAAAAAAAAGGATGTTAATAAAAAAGGAAAATAAGATTTATATTTATTTTTCCCTATGTTTGGAATAGCAATATCATTTCTCAAAAACAGAATCATAGATTCTAAAAATATTCCGAATTTCCATTTCGGATAATGATTTTTATAACTATATCTCATTCGTAAAAATAGATAACATAATAAAAAAGAAGATAAAAATATAGATATTACATTTTTAGTAATGGAAAAATCCCATGGTTTTTTGTTTTTTATAACTCCTTGTTTTAGAAAATGTAATTTTCCACTGTTATTTGTAGTATAAATTTTTCCATGATACATTGTATAGTATCCATAGTTTCCCAAAACTATATTTTTTTTTAAAAATTGTGAAGAAGAAAAACATTCTAATCCATTATTCCATAATATTATAGGCAAATAAAAAGTAATTCCATTATTATGAGTCCCTATAACATGCCATTCATAGGAATCACTAACATGATTAATTATTGTATTGGCTATATCTATATTTTTAGATGATTTATTTAATTTATTATCATTACTATTAGAACTATTGGAAATTTTAACAAAAAAAAATGAAATAAATACAAACAAAAATAATGGGAAACACTTTTTTTTTATCGAAAAATTTTTCATATCTATAAAATATTATAGATTATATGTTTTTTACATATCTATGCTATGTAAATTATACGAAACAAATTTATTAAAAAAATATTCTATTTAATATAAAGTATAAAATATTTTACTAATAAAATTTAATTTTCATTTTTTGAATTAGTACATTTGCATACAACAATTTTACGTAAAATTTTATTTACAATGAAGGAAGAAACAAGACTTATTCAAAGTATTTTGTCAGATCCTCTTACAGGATCTATTTCTACACCGATATACCAAACATCGACTTATGTACAAGAAGCACCAGGAGTTCATAAAGGTTATGATTATACAAGAACAAATAATCCTACAAGGAAAATTCTTGAAAATCTAATTACAAAATTAGAATACGGTTACGGTAGTATAGCTTTTTCCTCTGGTTTAGCATCTGTTGATGCTGTTTTAAAATTATTGAAATATGGAGATGAAATAGTTGCTGTTGATGATATTTATGGAGGTACTTTTCGTTTATTAGATTTGTATAAAAGATTTGGAGTTCATACCAAATTTGTAGATACAACAAATGTTGAAAATGTAGTATCATTTATTACTAATAAAACTAAATTGATCTGGTTAGAAACACCTACAAATCCTACATTAAAAATATCAGATATAGAATCTATAAGTAATAAATGTAAAAAAAATTATGAAAAAATATTAGTTGTAGTTGATAATACATTTGCTTCTCCAGCTATTCAAAATCCAATTAAGTTAGGAGCAGATATAGTTATTCACAGTGCTACTAAATATTTAGCTGGACATTCAGATGTATTAGCTGGATTAATTACAGTAAAAAATAAAAATTTTTACGAAAAATTGAAATATATTCAGAATGCAAGTGGAGGGGTATTATCTCCTATTGATTGTTGGTTAACTATAAGAGGTTCTCAAACATTGTACTTACGTATAAAAAAACAGTCTGAAAATGCATTAAAAATAGCTTCTTTTCTGGAAAAGAATAAGAAAGATTATATTGATAAAATGTACTATCCAGGATTAATTAACCATAAGAATCATAATATTGCATTAAAACAACAAAAATATTTTGGAGGAATTGTTTCTTTTAGTTTAAAGAAGGATACAATAGAATCAGCAAAAAAGATTGTAACATCTACAAAAATATTTAAATTAGCAGAAAGTTTAGGAGGAACAAAAAGTTTGATTTGTCATCCAGCAACTATGACTCACAAATCTACTCCTTCAGAAATAAGAAGATCTTCAGGTATACAAGATTCTCTTATTCGTTTATCTGTTGGAATTGAAAATGTTGAAGATCTTATAGAAGACATTAATCAAGCTTTGATTTATTAATTTTCTTATCATGCAAAAAAATTCCTATATTATGTAATTCTTCCCGAATTATATCTGATATGATCCAATTTTTTTTCTCTCTTGCTTCTTTTCTCAATTTTATTAATCCTTTAACTAGAATTTCAAATTTTTTTGATTTTTCTATTGAAACATTTACTTCATTATTATTTATAAATCCAAGGATATCGAATAAAAAATAATTCATATGTTTTTTTAATAAAAAAATCCATGATTCTTCTATTTTTTTAGGGTCATTGATGATTATATTAGTAACTTCAAATAAAAGAGAAATTAATAAAGGAATATTAAAATCATCATTTATTGCTTTATAACAAGAATTAATCCAATCTGATACATTAAATAATGTAAAAGATCTAGTATTAGTATTATTGTTATTTTGTTTTTTTAACGATTCTTTTTCACAAAAGTTATTCAAAATTTTTATTGAATATATAATTTTTTTAAATCCTTTTTCTGAATCTAATAAACCCTTTTCTGAAAAATTTAAAATATTTCTATAATGAGATTGTAAAATAAAAAACTTTATAATATTAGAAAAATAATTATCTTTTTTTATCATTAAAATGTTTTGTAAATCTAAAAAATTTCCTGTAGATTTGCTCATTTTTTTACCATTTAAAGTAAGCATATTTGTATGCATCCAGTAGTTTGCAAGAATATTATCTGTTTCATAAAAACTTCTAAATTGCGCTATTTCACATTCATGATGTGGAAATTTTAAATCTATTCCTCCTCCATGTATGTCGAAATTTTTTCCTAAATATTTTGTGCTCATTACAGTGCATTCCGTATGCCAACCAGGAACACCTTTTCCCCATGGAGAGTTCCAACTCATAATGTGATTATAACCTACTTTTTTCCAAATAGAAAAATCTTGAAAATAATGTTTTTCAGGAGAAAAACTTAAATTTTTATTAATTAATTGATTTAAGTTGTTATGACTAAGTATTCCATAAGAATAATTCTTATTATATTTTTTTAAATCAAAATAAACAGATCCATTTATTTCATAAGCTGACTTTTTTTGAATTAAATTTTTAACCATATCTATTTGTTCTACAATATGGCCCGTAGCTGTAGGTTCTATGCTAGGAGGTAATAAATTGAGAATATTTAACAAATTATGAAAAGATATAGTATATTTTTGAACAATTTCCATTGGTTCTAATCCCTCTATCTTAGATCTCCTATCAATTTTGTCTTCTTCATTATGTTGTCCATTGTTTTCTAAATGTCCTACATCTGTTATATTCCTAACATAACGAACCTTATATCCCAAATGTTTAAAATAACGAAAAACAATATCAAAAAATATAAAAGTTCTACAATTACCTAAATGTAAATGATTGTAAACAGTAGGGCCACAAACATAAATACCTATATTATTTTTATGGATAGGATGAAAAAACTCTTTTTTACCTGTTAAAGAATTATATATTTTTAAGTTTTTTTTTGCTATTTCCTTATATTCCATTTTTTTGAAAAACTCCAATATGGTGTAAAAACTCCCTTCTTATATCTGAATTATTTTTAAAAGAACCTATTAATTCACTAGTAATTGTGCTGCTGTCTATATCTTTTATTCCTCTAGAATTAACACATAAATGCTTTGCTTCTATTACACAAGCTACATCTTTTGTAGATAAAATATCTTTTAAATATCCAACGATTTGTATTGTAAGACGTTCTTGGATTTGTGGTCTTTTAGCATAAAAATTTACTATTCTATTAATTTTAGATAAACCTAATACTTTTCCATTAGAAATATAACCAACATGAGCTTTTCCTATGATAGGAAGAAAATGATGTTCACATGTAGAATAAAGAGTTATATTTTTTTCTATTAACATTTGATTATACTTGTATTTATTTTCAAAAGTAGAAGAAATAGGAATATTTTTGGAATTAAGACCACTAAATATCTCTTTTATAAACATTTTTGCTACCCGTTTAGGAGTTTTTCGTAAACTATCATCAGTCATATCTAATCCTAACACTTTCATAATATGAAAAAAATGTTTTTCTATTTTTTTAATTTTATTTTCATCACTTATAAAATAAGAGTCTTTCTGAAAATTTTTTTCATGATTAGATAAATTTGAGTTATCATAAATATTATTTCTTTTAAGAACCTCTAAGGTATTTTCTTTTTTTTCTTCTATCATAAAATAAACTTAAACCATGAAATAACAAATTTACAAAAACGATTTTTCATATGATTTTTTTTCATTATTAATAAATTTGATTATTTCAAATGATCAGGAATTTTACATATAGGAACAGGGTTCATTTTATGACTATTTTTTTTGTGCATATTGCAATATTTTTCTATAATTTTAGATTGATTCTTATTAAATAAATTATTATGATATTTTTTTTTTACAATTTCCATAGCCCATTCTAATTCTTCATAAGTAGCTCCAAGCTGATCTTCATCAGTACGTTTATCTTCCCATAATCCATCTGTTGGATCTGCTTTTTGAATTTCATGAGGAATATTCAATTCTTTAGATAGTAAAAAAATTTCGCTCTTAATTAAATCTGCTATCGGATAGATATCTACTCCCCCATCTCCATATTTTGTAAAAAATCCTACTCCAAGATCTTCGATTTTATTTCCAGTTCCTACAACAAGATAGTTTTTTTTATTAGCATAGTAATATAAGGTGAGCATACGAATACGAGATTTTACATTTGCTAATGCTAGTAAGGTTTTTTCATCTGTTTCTTTATTATTAATATTCATTATTTTACAAAAAGAAGTATACATAGTGGATAAATCTTTTTTTAAATAACTGACATTATTAAATTTAGATTTTAAAAATTTTGCATGTTTTATAGATAAATAATTTCTTTCTTTTTCCAAAATAGGCATTTCCAATATTGTTGTTGGGAATTTAGTTTCAGCTACTAAAAATGAGGTTAAAGAAGAGTCTATTCCTCCAGATATTCCAATAATAAAACCATTTGATTTAGATTTTAAAATATATTCTTTTAACCAAAAAACAATATGCTCTACTATTTTTTTTGTTTTCAAAATTTTTATTTTTTATAATATTTTTAATTATTAAATTTTTTTTATGTCTTTAATTCTAAATTTAGAAACTTCTACAAAAAATTGTTCTGTAAACATAGCAAAAAACGGAATATCATTAGTTAATGTAGAAGAATGTTTTGATAAACATCTTCATTCGGAAAAGTTACATACATTCATAAAATATGCTATAAAAATTTCTAGTATTGATTTAAAAAGTTTAAGTTCTATTTGTATTAACAGAGGTCCTGGTTCCTATACTTCTTTAAGGATAGGGTCATCTACTGCTAAAGGGTTATGCATTTCTTTAGGAATTCCTTTATTATCTATAGATTCGTTGACTCTTATGATTCAAAAAATCAATAATATAAAAAGTGGATTCTTAATTCCGATGATACATGTTAAATCCAATTTGTTTTATACTTGTTTATTTAATAAGTCAAAAGAAAAATTAAGCGCTATTTCTATTAAAGAAATTGATAAAAATTTTTTTATAGAAAATACTATAGAAAATAAAAAAGTATACATATTAGGAAATCTAAATTTTTTAGAAACAAAATTTTTTTTTGCAAAAAAAAATTTTGTTTTTGTTTCTAAACATTCTCTATCTGCAATAGATATGTCTAATATTTCATACATTAGATTTTGTGAAAAGAAATTTCACAATATAGAAAATTTTTCTCCTTTTTATTTATGAATATTTAATTTTCGTTAAGTTAATTTAAATATATAATTTTTTTGAAAAAAATTATTAGAATCGGAACAAGAGATAGTCCTTTAGCTATATATCAAGCAAGAAAAGTTCAATTTTTTCTTCATGAAGAAGGATATATTTCTCAATTATTTTTAATGAAATCAGAAGGAGATATAATTCAAAATATTCCTATTCATACCATGAATAAAATAGGAGTCTTTACTAAAAAATTAACTAATATTATGCTTTCAGGAGAAATCGATATGGTCGTCCATTCTTTAAAAGATGTTCCTATTAATATTCCAAATGAAATAATGCTTTCGGCTTTTTTGAAAAGAGGAAATCCCTATGATTTGTTAGTATATAAAGGATCAAATGATTTTTTATATAATTTAAATAATCATGCTATAATAGCTACAGGAAGTTTAAGAAGGGCCTCTTTTTGGAGAGGAAAATACCCACATCACACTATTATTGGGTTAAGAGGAAATATTAATACTAGATTAATAAAGTTATATAAAAATGCTTGGAAAGCCGCTATTTTTGCTAAAGTAGGATTAGAAAGATTGGGAATCTTGGAAAAATTGAATAATAGTAAATTATTAAATTATAAAGAATTAGATTGGATGATCCCATCCCCTGGGCAAGGAATTATTGTAGTTTCTACTCTTAAAAAAAACAATCATATTAATATATTATTAACCGAAAAACTAGATGATAAAAAAACTAGATTATCTGCAAATATAGAACGTCAGTTTTTAAGAACATTGTCGGGAGGATGTATGAGCCCTATAGGTGCACATGCTATAATTAAAGATAAAATTGTTTATTTTACTGGAATATTACTAAGTTTAGATGGAATGCAAAAAATAAAAAAAACAATAAAAGGAACTAATTATAAAAACATAGGATTTCAATGTGCTAAATATATTTTGAAAAAAGGAGGAAAAAAAATACTTGAAGATAATAAAAAAATATTTCATAATAAAAAATTATGATTCAAATTAGGTTACGAAATATTTTACTACTTATTACTCCAATTATATTTCTCTATATGATAATATATATTGGTTGGAGAAAAACAATGTACAATTTTTTTAACACAGAAATTATTATAAGTATTGTTTTAACAATAAGCATTTTACACATATTTATTTTACTTAATAAAAATGTTGAAAATAGTTACAAATCAATGGTTTGTTTTTCATTTTTTATGTTATTAATGTTTATGATTTTCTCTTTTATAAAAATTATTCTAAATCATGGAAAAATAAAAGAAGATGTAAAAATTTACTTATTCATTGGTTTGATTTTATATATGTTAATTCAGGTTACTTATCTAATGAGGATAATTTATGTTAAATTGCATAATCCAGCTTTCATTTTTATTACAAGTTTTATTTTATTGTCCTTATTAGGATCTGTTTTATTAATGTTACCATCTTCTACTACTAATATAAAAAAAATATCATTTATAGATGCACTATTTACTTCTACCAGTGCAGTATGTGTAACTGGATTAACTGTATTAGATACAGCAAAAGATTTTACTTATTCAGGAAAAATTATTATTTTAACTTTAGTAGAATTAGGTGGATTAGGAATTTTAACTATAACTTCTTTTTTTAGTTATTTTTTTAGAGATGGATTTTCTTTTAAAGAAGCTGTATTTGTTAGTAATTTTTTAAATGCAAAGACAACGAATAATGTGCTAACTTTAGCAGTTAAAGTAGTTTTATTCACTGTAACTGTAGAATTTATAGGAACTATTTTAATTTATTTATCTATTAAAGAAAAAAAAATAATAGATTGTGATAATCCATTATTTTTTTCTATTTTTCATTCTATTTCGTCTTTTTGTAATAGTGGTTTTTCCACGCTTAGTCAAGGACTTCATTCAAAATCCGTAAGATTTAATTATTTATTACAATTAGTTATTGCTTTCTTATTGATATTAGGTGGAATAGGTTTCAACATTTTATTTAATTTTTTTACATACGTATGGTTAACTGTAAAAAAATTTTTTTACAAGATTTTTAAAGATGAATATTTAAAATATACTGTGAATATAGTATCATTAAATACAAAAATAGTTGTATCTACTACATTATTTTTACTTTTTTTTGGAACTATCTTCTACTATATTAATGAATATTATTATTCTCTATCAGAACATCATTCTTTTTATGGGAAATGGATTGTTGCTTTTTTTTCTTCTGCAACATCTAGAACAGCAGGATTTCATGTGTTAAATATGAATTGTTTATCTCCGGTTACTATATTATTTACTATTTTCCTGATGTGGGTAGGTGCATCTCCAGCTTCTACAGGTGGGGGAATAAAAACTAGTACTTTTGCATTAGCTTTGATGAACATCATTTCTTTATCTAAAGGAAACAATAGATTAGAGATACAAAGAAAAGAAATTTCTTTAGAATCTATTAGATTAGCTTTTTCAATTATTGTATTATCTCTAATTGTAATATATATAAGTATTTTATTTATTGTTTTTTTAGATCCTAAAATAAATGTTTTATCTATAGTTTTTGAGGCTTTTTCCGCTTTTTCTACAACTGGATTATCTTTGGGAATTACTTCTAATTTATCTGATGGAAGTAAACTAATTTTAATATTTTTAATGTTATTAGGAAGAATTGGTATTTTTAATGTTATGATTAGTTTATTAAAAAGTAATAGAATAAATTCTCATTATTATTATAAATATCCTAAAGGGTATATTCTTATAAATTAAATTATAATATGAAAATTATAATTATTGGATTAGGAAATTTTGGAAGGTCTTTAGCATTGAATTTAACAGATAATGGTCATGAAGTTTTTGGAATAGATTATAAAATGGAAAAAGTAGATCTATTAAAAGATCATATTGCAAATGTAGTATGTATGGATGCAAATAATGAAGCTGCTTATAAAGCTTTACCTATACAACAAGCAAATTTAGGAATAGTTGCTATTGGAGAAAATGAAGGTGCATCAATAGTAACCACAGCTATCTTAAAAAGATATAAAAATTTGAGAATAGTTAGTCGATCTTTATCTAAAATACATGATACTATATTAGAAGCTATGGGAATTAATGATGTAGTACATCCAGAGCAAGATGCTGCTTTTAGATTAACTAAACAAATATCTTTTAATTATGCTTTAGATTATTTTAGAATAGACAATAAACATTCTATAGCAGAAGTTTTCTCTCCGTTGTATTTTAATGGAAAATCTGTTAAAAGTTTAGAGTTAACACAAAAGTATTCAGTATCTTTAATAACTATAATACGAAATTTTAAAAAAAATTCAAATTGCTCTAATTCTTCTAATATTCAATTTACAAGAAAAGTAATTGGATTAGTTACAGGAGACACAATCTTACAGGAAGGGGATATATTAACCCTTTTTGGGTCTAATAAGTCTATAATGAATTTCGTTAAGGATAAAAAAAATAAATGATTATGATCCACATTCTGCTCACGAAAGTAGTCGATAATTCTGTTATAGTAGATAATACACGTTTTTCTATTAATTCCTATGATTTTTTATCAGTAAAATATTTTATTTTAAATAAAAAACCATTTTTAAATAATGAATTAATATTTACAAGCTATAATGGATTAAAAGGTTTTTTACTTAATTTTAAATTAGATTTTTTTAATTATTTAAGAAAAAGAATTTATGTAGTAGGAGATAAAACTTTTTTTTACGTAAAAAAATATTTTCCTTTTTCTTTTTTATTTAAAAAATATTATGTTCAAGATATTATAGAATATATTATAAAAATAAAAACTAATCAATATTATGATTGGTTTTGTGGAAACATAAATAATAATGATTTAAGTTTGTTAAAAAAAAACAATATTAACCGATACAAAGTATATGAAACTATTTTATCTCCAAAAAAAATAGATAATTTGTACAATTATGATGTGATTGTTTTTTTTAGTCCATCTGGAGTTAGATCTTTTTTTTTAGAAAATAATATAGAAAATGATGCAAAAACAGAAGTATTTGCTATAGGAAAAACTACAGCTAAATCTATTTCAAATTTTTTGAGCAAAAAAAAAATATGGTATCCTTCAAAACCTTCTTTAAAAAAAATTTTTTCTCTTATTAAAAAAATATTTTAAAAAGATTTTAATTTTATCATTTATTTTTTATATGAGGATACTTATAATTTTTACTTTCTTGAAATAATGGATGTCCTATAAGCATTAATTTTCTCTTACTTAAATTTAATAATAAAATATAGATAAATAGACCAGATATTAATAAAAATGCTCCTATATCAGAAAATATAAATTTTTCTCCTTTATGTCCTATATCTGGAGCTATAAGATTATAGATATCTATAAAATGTCCGATACAAATAATAATAGAAACTATAGATACTATTCTTGGATTAGTTTTTATTTTACTACTTATCAAACAAAAAAATGGAATTAAAAAATTTGGGATTAGTATCCAAAAATGGATGTTATGATATAATTCTTTTCTTTTTAAGAAAAAAAGAATTTCTTCAGGTATATTACCATACCAATAAAGCAAAAATTGTGAAAACCAAAAATATGTCCATAATAAACTTCCAGAAAATAAATATTTACTTAAATCATGCAAATGGTTTTCGTTAAATAACGGAAGATTTCCTTTTTTCTTAAGGTATATAGAAACTATAGTAATAACACTTAGTCCTGTTACTAGATAACTACTTAAAACATACCATCCAAATAAAGTACTAAACCAATGTGGATTTAAAGACATTATCCAATCCCATGACATCAACATAGATGCTATAGAAAAAAAAATTATAAACAAAATAGAAATTAAATTTAATTTTTTATAATTTTCAAGTGAAGAATAAGATGACCTTCTTATTGAAAAAGTAGAAGAAATTTTTTTTATACTTAAATAAAAAAAAATGTACCCAAATATATATATAATGCTTCTTATTAGGAAAAATGGGATGTTTAGAAACATTTTTTTATGCGCAATAATTTCATCATATTCTTTTGACATAGGATTAAATAAGTTATCATTCATCCATTGAAACATTTTTAATAATCCCATTCCATTTAGAAATAAAATTATTAAAATCATTAAACAACCATATGGAATAAAAGATATTATTTCCTCTATAATTGGGTAAATAATTATAGACCATCCAGATTTTGATACATTTTGTACTGCTAAAAAAAACATAGAACCTATAGATATAGATGTGAAATAAAAAATAGATATATATAAACTACTCCAAGGTTTATTTATTTTATTATTTAATAAGATCATATCTAAAAAAATTAAAATAAGACCTATGATTATTATCAAAAATATATTTCTTTTAATTTTTGTAGAAAATTGAAACATTACATTATTATTTATTTATTCTATTATTTTTCAATGACATAACATATTCAGAAACCATCCATCGTTCAATTTCATTTAATTGAGAAGCATAAGACCCCATATTATTTTTTCCATATGTGATAACATAATAAACACTTCCCATAGTAATATCTCTATCTTTATAATTTGGAATTCCAAAAATTTTCTCATTTTTTACTAACAAACCTTGACCATCTCCATTTTCTCCATGACAAATAGAACAATTAATTTTATAAAGATTTTTTCCTTTACTCATAATTTCTTTTATTTCATTTTTTTTTCTAAAAAAAGGATATTTAGTTATTTTTTTAGAATAATTATATCCATCTTTTGTTTTTGTAATAAAATAATATATAAAAGATGCGCTTCTTGGTACTGTATTTTTTACTGGTGAAAAAGAAGATGTTTTTTTTTCTAAAAAATAAGGAATATTGATATGGATATTATTCTTTTTTTGGTTAAGATTTGGATCTGAATATGGTTCATAAGAATCTGAATAATACATATCTGGCATATAAACTATATTTGGTTTTGTCTTATCAAACCAACAAGAAGTTAACATAATATTAAAAAAACAAAAGATAAAAATCTTGTAATTATTCATACATACATAATATTTAAAAAATTAATTAAATCTGTTTATATTCTACAATAACTTCTATTGCTCCATTTCCTTTTAAAAAATTTATTATGTTTTCAACATTTTCTTTTATTGTATTAATTTCTATTGAAAATAAATTATCAGTTGTTCTAGGATCAAAATTTTTTTTAACGGAACCAGGAAACAATCTTTCTTGAATAAGAAAAGTAATGCACATGAAATGTGCAGAAAAAAATATGGTTAATTCAAATATTACGGGAATAAAAGAAGGTAGATTATTTATCCAGGAAAAAGAAGGTTTTCCCCCAATATTTTGAGGCCAATCTAATATCATGATATACCATGTTAATAAACATGATATACAAAAACCTAACGTTCCATATATAAAGGAAAATAAAGATAAATTAGATTTTTTTAAATCTAGAATATTTTCTAATCCATGTATAGGAAAAGGAGAATATACTTCATATATTTCACAATTTTTATCTTTTTTAAGATTTTTAATATTGTTTATTAATACATGATCATTATCATATAATGCATGTATTTTACACTTATTCATTTTTCTTATTATTAGAAGAATTTAGTTTCAATATTGTTTTTAATTCCGATTGTGAAATAACCGGAAAAACACGTACATACAATAGATAAAGTGTAAAAAAGAAACCAATAGTGCCTATAAATATTCCAACATCAACAAATGATGGAATAAATCCAGTCCAAGAAGATGGAATATAATCACGGCTTAGATTTAAAACAATAATATCAAATCTTTCAAACCACATTCCAACATTTATTATAATAGCTATTATATAAGACCAAAAAAAACTTCTCCTTATAGATTTTATCCATAAAAATTGTGGTACAATAACATTACAAATAATTAAAGCCCAAAAAGCCCACCAAAATGGTCCTTTAGACGCTTCTAAAGAAAAATAAATGAATTTTTCAAAAGTATTTCCAGAATACCATGCAAGAAAGAATTCAGAAATATAAGCAGTTAAAACAATTCCTCCTGTAAGAAGAATAATCATATTCATATATTCAATATGGTTTCTAGTAATATAATCCTCTAAAGAAAGTGCTTTTCTTGCTACACCTAATAAAGTTTGTACCATAGCAAAACCTGAAAATATAGCTCCTGCTACGAAATAAGGAGGAAATATTGTACTATGCCATCCTTTAATTACAGAAGTAGAAAAATCAAATGAGACTATAGTATGCACAGAGAAAACTAATGGAGTGCATAAGCCGGCTAATACTAAAGATACTTCTTCAAATTTTTGCCATTCTCTTGATGTTCCTCCCCAACCAAAACTTAAAATATTGTAAATTTTTTTTTGAAAAGGATTTTTAACCCTATCTCTAATCATAGCAAAATCTGGAATTAATCCTATAAACCAAAATACAGTAGATACAGAAAAATATGTACTAATAGCAAATACATCCCATAATAATGGAGAATTGAAATTTGGCCATAAACTTCCAAATTGATTAGGAATAGGTAAAACCCAATGAGCATTCCATGGCCTTCCCATGTGAATAATAGGAAATAAGCCAGCTTGAATTACTGCAAAAATCGTCATAGCTTCCGCAGATCTATTAATAGATAAACGCCATTTTTGACGGAATAATAATAAAACAGCAGAAATTAAAGTACCTGCATGCCCAATACCTACCCACCAAACAAAATTGGTAATATCCCAAGCCCAATTAATAGTTCTATTTAACCCCCATACTCCAATTCCTGTTCCTATAGTATAAATAATGCATACCATCCCCCACATAAATGCTATTATTGATATAATAATAGAAATTTTCCATACATTTCCTGCTTTGTTTTCTATAGGTCTTAATACATCATTACTTACATCTTTTAACGTTTTTTTTCCTAAAATTAAAGTCTCTCTTATGGATGATGATTCATAATTTTTTTCCATATTTTTTCCTCATTTCATTTTTTTGAAAAACTATATTATATTTCATTTCTTACCTTTACTTGATAAGAAACATTAGGTCGTATCCCTATAAACTCAAGGAGTTTGTAAGATCTTTTATCTTCTAATTTTTTGGAGATCAAACTATTTTTATCATTGAAATCTCCAAATGTGATGGCGTTAGTAGGACAAGATATACTACAAGCTGTTTCAAATTCTCTATCTTTTATACTTCTATTTTCTTTTTTTGCTACACTTATGGTGTACTGTGTTCTTTGTATGCAAAGAGAACATTTTTCCATTACTCCTCTACTTCTAACAACTACATCTGGATTAAGAACCATTTTTCCAAGAGGATTATTCATGTTAAAGTTAAATTTTTTATTATTAGCATAATCAAACCAATTAAAACGTCTTACTTTGTAAGGACAATTATTAGCACAATATCTAGTTCCTACACAACGATTATAAGCCATCATATTCTGTCCTTGTTCTCCATGAGATGTTGCTCCTACTGGGCATACAGTTTCACAAGGAGCATAATCACAATGTTGGCACATAACAGGTTGAAAATATATTTTTGGATTATCGTAATTTTCTTCTTGATTTTTATTTGTAGAATAATATCTATCAACTCTTACCCAATGCATATCTCTTGATTTTTTTATTTCTTCTTTTCCAACAACTGGAATGTTATTTTCTGATTGACATGCAATAACACAAGATCCACAACCAATACAAGAATTTAAATCTATAGATAATTTAAAATGGTGTCCTTCCTTTTTTTCATTATTTTCTATTCCAAACGATGGAATATCATTAATAAATTTCATTCCTTTATAAGTAGGAATTTTTTCTTCTTTATTCCAAATTTCTTTAGGATATTTTAAAAATGTTTTTAAATCTACATCTCTAACTAAATCTCTATCTAATTTTGTATTTTGAACTTGTATACAAGCAAATTTATAGGTTTTATAAGTTTTTTTTATTTGAATATTCTTTTGTATAATATTGAAATTATCATATATTTTATATCCATTTTTACCATTACATAATTGTGTCAGTTTTCCTATTTCTTGACCATAACCAAAGGCTAATCCTATAGATCCTATAGCTTGTCCTGGTTGAATCAAAATAGGAATATCTTTGATAAATACTTTTCCATCCTTAATTAAGTTGATACAATCTCCATTTAAAGCTCCATCTACACTATTCCAATTTTCTAATTTCATTTTTTTTGCATCAAGATGAGATATTGTTATATAATTTCCCCATGTAGCTCTTGTAATAGGATCTGGAAATTCTTGTAACCACGGATTATTATATTGATTACCGTCTCCCATCCCTATTTTCGTATATAATCTAAGTTCAAAACTTTGTTTTAAAATTTTTTCTTTAGATAATTTAATATGATTATATTCTTTTTTGTTGTATTCATTATTAATATTAATTTTTTGTTTTTCATAATCTGTTTCTACCACTCCATGGAAAAGAGCTTCATTAAAAGAGGTGACATTTGATTTTGGAATAATATTTTTTTCCCATACTTTTTTCAAATAATCATAAAAATTTTTTTCTTTTATATTCCCCCAAAGTATTAAGGAATCTTGGAATTGTCTAGTATTAAATATCGATTGTATAGTAGGTTGAATTAATGTATATATATTACTTAAAGTGTGAGTATCTCCCCAAGATTCTAACCAGTGTGGAATAGGTGCTACAACATCTGTGATTTCATTTGTTTCATTTTTATTCATAGAAAAAGATACCGTTAATGGAACTTTATTTATATATTTTTTCACTTTTTCAGAAATATAATGAGGAAGACTATACAAAGGATTAGTATAATGAATAAATAAAGCGTCTACATTTCCTTTTTCTAAATCTTTTATAAAAGAAAAAAATTTTTCATCATTACTTTCTTTTGACAGAATGAATTTATTTTTTTTCAGAGAATTACTATTAATTTTTTTGTTAATTAAAAGAGAATATTTATAAGATTCTTCATCTCCATCTGCAAGAATTACACTTTTTGATCCTTTATTATTAATTAACGTAGATATTTTATTGGCTATTTCATTTTCTGGTTCCTTTCCATATAATATTTTTTGAAAAATTTGAAACAATATTTTTCTAATTTCAGAAGGTTTTTTTGGTATCCGTAAATCTGCATTAGCTCCAGATAAACTCATGTTACTTTCTATTTGTATATGTTGAATCATAGATTTTTTAGGAGATCTTCTATTTACGTAGTATTTTCCCATATTTTCTGGACTCCAATCTCCTAAAAAATCTGCATCAAATGAAATAATTAATTCCGATTCTGATAGATCAAAAAAAGGGAAAGCACGAACATTAAATATTTCTTTGCTAGCATCTAACATTTTAGAATATGAAATTGCATCATAAGTTACCCATTCAGCATTCGGATGTGATTTTTTAAAATCATTAAATAATTTTTTAGTAGAATAACTAGGGAACGAACAAGAAAGAAAAATAACCTTTTTATCTATTTTTTTTAGGTGTTGTATTACATATTTATCTATTTCTTCCCATGAACTTTTTTTCCCTTTTAAAATAGGAAATTTTAATCTTTTTTCATCGTAAAGGCATAATAAAGAAGATTGTATTCTAGCTGAAGTAGTATTGAAATATTTTGAGGTTAAATTAGGTTCTATTTTAATAGGTCTACCTTCTCTTGTTTTTACTAAAACGCTTGCTACGTCAAAAGAATCTAACATAGTTGTAGCATAATAAGTAGGATTTCCTAAATTAATTTGATCCGGTTTTACAATATAAGGAATAGATTTTATTACAGGGCCTTTACATGCTGCTAGGGTAACTGATGCGGTACTAAATCCTATCCATTTTAAAAAATCTCTTCTTGATGTTTTTCCATTAAAAAAAACTTTTACATAATTTATTTTTTCTTTATTTGATTTCATACTACAACAATTATTTAATTATTTGATTTTTAATTAATAATGACATTTAGCACATTCTATTCCACCTATCATTCCTATGGTTATTTTTTTATTTTCTTTTATTTTTTTAGAAAAATATTTTTTATAATATTTATTTTCTTTATCTATTTCTGCTTGTCTATGACAAGATATACACCATTCCATAGTGAAATCATTATACATTTCTGTTTGATCCATTTTTTGAACTTCCCCGTGGCAAGCATTGCAAACTAAATTTACTTTTTTTAATTTTTTTATTGATTTTTCTCCACTTATTATATGCTGAGAATGATCGAAATAAACAAAATCTGGCATATTATGTATTCGAATCCATTTTACTGGATAAATTTTTCTAGAATATTCTCTATTACTAGGATCAAATCCTATTGAATGATAAATTTTTTGTATTTCTCTATTATATTCTTCTCTACTTTTTCCTTTTTCTATATAGTCACCATTATATTTTTCTATGGTAATGTGACAATTCATGCAAACATTTATAGACGGTATTCCAGAAGTTTTTCCATTTTTTGCACTTGAATGACAATATTCACAATCAATTTCATTTATTCCGGAATGAATTTTATGTGAAAAATAAATAGGCTGTTCAGGTTTATACCCTTTATTTACATCTATTTTCATTGAAAATAGCCAAGTTTGGTATATACAAAAAAATAAAAATAATCCTAAAAAACAGGATAATGATTTCCATTTTACTGAACTATTTCCTAATCTATTATAGATCTTCTTTAAAAAGAAATCTGTTTTTGTAAAAATAGGCTCTTCCCCTTCATTTAATAATCTAGTTAAAATATAAATTCTATATAATATCCATAAAATGATTAAAGATAAAATACTAAAACATAAAAAAATCAGTTTTATTAAAAATTTTTTTTCTAAAATTTCGTTTTCAGTATTTTCATTTTTTTCTATGTCATTAGTTATTTCTTTTTTTTTTGTTATTGGATTTTCAATAAAAAATAAAATATCATCTATCTGTTTTTCAGATAATTTAGGGAATGAGTTCATTTCAATATTACCAAATTCTTGATAAATAGATATCGCATCTTTATCTCCACTTTTCCTTAGAGATTTATTATCTTTAATCCATCTGTGTAGCCATTCTCGATTTCTTTTTTTTGTTATTCCATATAAAGCAGGGCCTATCATTTTTTTTTCTAAATCTAAGGAATGACATGCAGTACAATTTTTTTTAAATAAATCAATTCCTTTTTCAGCATTTCCTTCTATTTTCTGTACATCTTCTTTTGCTTTTATACATGAAAATAAAATATTAATCACAATAAAAATAGAAAACAAAGATTTTTTCATAATCAATATAAATAAAACAGGTTCATAATTTTTATAACAAAAATAGAATAAAAGAAAAAAAATACATTTTTAAGAAAAAAAAAATTGTAAATTATTTTCTCTTACTAATTTTTTAATTTTATTTCGCATACTTATGATAAAATTTTGTTTTCACTTGAATGATAATAACGATAATTATGAATAATCATGATAATTAATAATAAATTTAGCTCTAAACAATCATATAATATTCAATTTTTTGAAGAAAAACTATCAAATGGGTTACATGTAATTTTACATCAAGAAAAAACAAATCCATTAGTTTTTGTATCTGTATTGTATCATGTCGGAAGCAAAGATGAAGAACCAGGAAAGTCAGGATTTGCACATTTTTTTGAACATCTTATGTTTGAAGGATCTAAAAATCTTAAAAAAGGAGATTATTTTAAATACATAGCTTCTAATGGAGGAAAAAATAATGCTTATACTAATCAAGATACTACTTGTTATTATGAAATTTTACCATCAGATAGTTTACCTTTAGCATTATGGTTAGAATCTGAAAGAATGCTTCACGCGAAAGTAGATAAAGAAAGCATTAATATACAAAGAGAAGTAGTGAAAGAAGAGAAAAAAATGCGTGTAGAAAATCAACCTTATGTTACAGCATTATATGAAACAATACCTTATTTATTATTTAAAAAACATCCTTATAGATATCCAATTATAGGACTTGAAAAAGATTTAGATCAAGCTACAGAAAATGATTATAAAAAGTTTTATAAAAAATATTATGTTCCGAACAATGCAATTTTAGTTATTGCAGGGGATTTTGATATGATAGAAACTAGAGAATTAGTTAAAGAGTATTTTTCAATTGTTCCTAAAGGAAAAATAGATTTTGAAACAAAAAGAATTTTTATAAAAGAAGATCCAATTGAAAAAGAAATTGTATCTACATATGTAGATAAAAACTCAAAAGTCCCAGGTCTATTTTTAGCATATAGACTCCCAAATATCTTTGATAAAGATACTTATGTATTAAGGATAATTGATCATATTCTTTCTTCTGGAGAGAGTTCTAGAATAATAAAAAATATTGTTAATATCAAGCAAAAAGCTTCTTATGCAGGTTCTTTTTTAGACCTTATGGAGGATTATGGAATATTTATTATTTATGGCTTAACAA
The DNA here is from genome assembly GCF_014252055.1 of Blattabacterium cuenoti. Lineage (GTDB taxonomy): Bacteria > Bacteroidota > Bacteroidia > Flavobacteriales > Blattabacteriaceae > Blattabacterium > Blattabacterium cuenoti_D. The sequence goes on along the minus strand of NZ_CP059208.1, from coordinate 62,404 downwards.
CTCCAGGTGTTGATTTAGATCACTTAACAAAAGTTATAGATGAAGAGATAGATTTTTTAAAAGAAAAAGGAATATCACAATATGAATTAGAAAAGCAAAGAAATTGTTTTGAAAGGAAGTTTATTTCCGATAATTATTCTATGGGAGGAATAGCATCTAATTTAATTCATTATTATTTATATTATAAGGATGCTGGATTAATTAATACAGATATTGATATATACAGAAAAATAACAGTAGAAGATGTGAAAAGAGTAGCCAATAAATATTTAAATATAAATAACAGAGTTCGTTTATATAATGTTCCAGAACCAGAAAACAATAGAAAATAATAATATTATGTTAGTTTTTTTTCATACAATTAATCATGTTTACAAATATATATAATAAAAGGGTAAATCGTAATCTTCCTCCTAAGAGATTAAAAAGAAATAAAGTAATTAATATTGAAAATCCAGAATTTTTCCAAATGGAAAATGGATTAAGAGTTTTAATCGTAGAGAATCATAAACTACCTATAGTTAGAATAGGATTAGAATTTGATTATCAACCTTTTTTAGAAAAATATAAATCTGGAATAAGAAAAATTTTTAGTCAAATGCTTAGAGCTGGAACAAAAAATTATTCTAAAGAAGAATTAGATGATGTTGTCGATTATATGGGAATAAATCTATATACTTCATTTTCAGAAATATTTGTTTGTACTTTGAAAAAGTATTTAACTAAATCTGTTTCTATTATCAGTGATATTGTGATAAATAATGATTTTGATAATTCTTCAGAATTAGAAAGAATTATTAAACAAAGAATAATAGATATAAATATTTCAGAAAAAGATCCTAATTCTATTTTAGAACGTGTTAAAAATATTTTATATTTTGGAAGTGATCATCCATACGGAGAGTATGAAACAGAAGAATCTATTAAAAATATTACTTCTGATGATCTTAAAAAGATACATAATAAATATTATGTGCCAAATATTTCCTATATTTCTTTTATAGGCGATATCTCTAGAAAAGAAGTAGAAAAATTATGTAATCTTTATTTTTCCACATGGGAAAAAAAAACTTATATAGAAGAAGCTATAAAAAATGAATACAATATTCCATCAAGTTCAGAAATAAATATTATAGATCTTCCGAGTACAACTCAATCCTCTATTTGTATAGGGAGCCCTGTTCATTTAAGAAAAAATGATGTTTCATTTTTTTCTTCTATGTTAGCAAATGGAATTTTAGGGGGTAGTGCTCAAAGTCGTTTATTTTTGAATTTAAGAGAAAAAAAAGCATACACTTATGGAGCGTATTCTATATTAAAATCTGATAAATATATAGGATGTTTTTCAGTTTATACTCAAGTAAGAAATGAGGTTACAGATGAAGCTATAAAAGATATTTTAAAAGAAATTTCCAATATGGCAAAGGATAAAGTTTCTTCAGAAGAATTAAACATTAAAAAAAATGAAATAAGTGGTCAATTTATTCTTGATTTAGAAGATCTAAATAGAGTTAGCGATCTTTTTATTTGTGAATTAAAAAATGAACTTCCAAAAGGATTTTATAAAAATTATTTAAATAACATTAAATCTGTAACTATAGATGATGTCTATAAATCATGTAATAATGAAAAATTATTTCCTAATAAAAGAATTATAATTGTTGGTAAATCTACTGAAATCTTTCCAAAAATAAAAAAATTGGGAATTCCTATCCGTTATTTTGATAAATTTGGAAATCCTTTAAATTAAAAAAATAAAATGAATGAAAATAATTTAGAAAATAAAATTATTTCTGTATTAAAAAATATATATGATCCTGAAATATCTGTAGATATTTATGAATTAGGTTTGATTTATGATATTAAAATTTCTCATAATAAAGATGTTAAAGTAGTAATGACTTTAACTACTATAAATTGTCCAGTAGCGGAAAGTTTACCTTTGGAAGTAAAAGAAAAAATTCAATCTATTGTAAAAGATGTAAGAAATGTTGATGTTGTGTTAACATTTGATCCACCTTGGAGTAGAGAATTTATGAGTGAAGAAGCTCGTTTAGAACTAGGATTACTATAATTATTAATTATATTATGAGCATCTTTATTCTATTATTTTATGGGACATTGGTTATTTTAATTTTATCTATTTTTTCAAGTTTTATTTTTACAGTTAGTCAAGAAACTTCTGCTATTATCGAAAGAATGGGAAAATTTCATAGCATACGTTATGCTGGTTTAAATTTTAAGATTCCTGTTATAGATAATATTGCGGGAAAACTTACATTGAAAATACAACAGTTAGATGTTGTAGTGGATACAAAGACTAAAGATAACGTTTTTGTAAAAGTTAAAATATCGGTACAGTTTAAAGTAATTCAAGAGAAAGTATATGAAGCTTTTTATAAATTAGATAATTCTCATGCTCAAATTAAATCTTACATATTTGATGTAGTTAGAGCTGAAGTTCCAAAAATGCGCTTAGATGATGTTTTTGAAAGAAAAGACCATATTGCTCTTGCCGTAAAGGGAGAGTTAAAAGGTGCGATGCTAAATTATGGATATTCTATAATTAAAGCTTTAGTTACTGATATTGATCCAGATGAACAGGTAAAACAAGCTATGAATAGAATTAATACAGCTGAAAGAGAAAAAGTTGCTGCAGAATATAAAGCGGAAGCTGAAAGAATTAAAATAGTAGCTAAAGCAAAAGCAGAAGCGGAAAGTAAAAAATTACAAGGGAAAGGAACTGCAGATCAACGAAGAGAAATAGCTAGAGGTATTTTAGAATCTGTAGAGGTTTTGAATAATGTTGGGATAAATTCTCAAGAAGCGTCTGCTTTAATTGTAGTAACTCAACATTATGATACTCTTCAATCTATAGGGGAATCTGGTAATTCCAATTTAATTTTATTACCTAATTCACCAGGTGCAGCTAGTGAAATGTTAAATAATATGATAACTTCATTTAATATATCTAATCAAATAGGGGAAAATATCAAAAAGAAAAAAAATAAATAAAAATTTCATATTTCATGGAAATAATAGGAAAAGTTAAAAAGTTATTCGAAATTCAGAATTTTGATAGTGGTTTTAAAAAAAGAGAAATAGTTGTCACAACAGAAGAACCATATCCTCAAAATTTATTGATCGAATTTATTCAAGAAAAAGTAGATTTACTAGAAAACATAAAGCTTAATGATAAAATAAAGGTTTATATTAATCTTCGTGGAAGAGAATGGAAAAATCCTGAAGGGAACATAAAATATTTTAATTCTATTCAGGGATGGAAAATTGAAGAAATAAATCATACTCAAACTTCAAAAAAATCTTCATTACCATCAATGTCCTCTGATGATTTTGATGATTTACCATTTTAACTTTATACTTTATAAAAGATTATTTATTAGCAATTTTTTATATATTATGTCTGTATTTTTATTCCAATTTATAGATGGAGAATATTCTCTACCATAGTTAATTATTTGAAAATGTAATTTTTTCCAGTATATTTTTTTGAATATAGATTTAGCATCTTTTTCTGTTTTTTTAACATTTTTTCCATCACTTAATTTCCAACGGAACATCATTCTATGAATATGAGTATCTACTGGAAAAACTGGTATTTCTGATACATGAGATAAAAAAACAGATGCTGTTTTATGTCCAACTCCAGGTAAAGATTCTAATTGGTAAATATTTTTAGGAATTATTCCTTTATATTCTTTCAATAAAATATTAGATAAATTATAAATATGATTATATTTTCTATTATATAATCCTATATTTCTTAAATATTTTTTTATTATTACAGTAGGAGTCATAATAAAATCTTTAGGTTTTTTTATAATTTTAAATAAATAATCTGTAACTTCATTCACTTTATTCTCTCTACTTTTAGCACTTAGTATAATAGCTATTAATAATGTATACTCGTTAATATGATAGAGAGAACTTTTTGGGTTTGGATACAAACTATCTAATATTTTTCTAATGATTAAAGCTTTCTTTTGTTTTTTATATTCTAACTTTAACATTATTTTCTTTTTTATCTATTTCTAAGGTAATAGTATCTCCTTTTTTTATCTTTTCGTTTATTATGCATTCTGATATTGGATTTTTAATAAATTTTTCTATTACTCTTTTTAAAGGTCTAGCTCCATAAGATTTATCAAATCCTTTTTCTTGTATGAAATTATTCACTTCAGGTAATAAAATCAATTTATAACCTAAATTTCTAATTTGAATTGTTATTTTTTCTAATTCTAGATTAGTTATTTTAGATATATCTTTTGGTTTTAGGGAATTAAAAATAATAATATCATCTATTCTATTTAAAAATTCTGGAGAAAACGTTTTTTTTAATGATTGTTCTAATACATCACTAATATAATTGCAAGATTTTTTAGCTTTTGTATTAAATCCTATACCTCTTCCAAATTCTTTTAATTGTTGTGTTCCTGTATTTGAAGTAAGTATAATAATAGTATTTTTAAAATTTATTTTTCTTCCTATACTATCAGTTACACTTCCATAATCCAATATTTGTAATAATATATTAAAAACATCAGAGTGCGCTTTTTCTATTTCATCTAATAATATAACAGCATAAGGTTTACGACGTATAATTTCTGTTAATTGCCCACCTTCTTCATATCCAACATAACCTGGAGGAGCTCCTATTAATCTAGATACGGAAAATTTTTCCATATATTCACTCATATCTATACGTATTAAAAATTCTTCTGAATCGAATAATTCTTTAGTAAAAGTTTTTGCTAGATATGTTTTTCCAACTCCTGTCTGTCCTAAAAAAATGAAAGATCCTATAGGACTATGAGGATCTTTTAAACCTGTTCTGTTTCTTTTAACAGATTTTACTATTTTATCTATAGCTTCATCTTGACCTATTATTTTTTCTTTTAACAAATCGGCCATTTTATTCAATCTTTTCATTTCAGCTTGAGCTATTCGATTTACTGGAATTCCACTCATCATAGACACAACTTCTTCTACATTTTCTTCAGAAACTATTTCTTTATTTTCTTTTGATAATTTTTCCCATTCTTTTTGTGCTTTCAATAATTTTTTTTCTATACGCTTTTCTTGATCTCGTAAACGAGCTGCTTCTTCGTATTTTTGATTTTTTACTACTTTTAATTTTTCTTCTCGGATATTTTCTAATTCTTTTTCAAGAAGAACTATTTCTTGTGGAACTTTTATATTTTTAATATGAACCCTAGATCCAGCTTCATCTAATGCATCAATAGCCTTATCTGGAAAAAAACGATCTACAATATATTGTGAAGTTAGATTTACACATGCTTTTATAGCTTTTTCTGTATATAAAACATTATGGTAATTCTCATATTTAAATTTTATATTTTTTAATATTTCAATAGTTTCATTTTCAGATGAAGGTTGTACTATAATTTTTTGAAATCTTCTTTCTAATGCACCATCTTTTTCTATGTATTGTCTATATTCATTTAAGGTTGTAGCTCCTATACATTGTATATCTCCTCTTGCTAATGCTGGTTTAAATATATTAGATGCATCTAAAGATCCTGTAGTTCCTCCAGCTCCAATCATTGTATGAATTTCATCTATAAAAAGTATCAGTCCTACATTTTTTTCTGATTCATTTATAATAGCTTTCATTCTTTCTTCAAATTGACCTCTATATTTAGTTCCAGCTACTAAATTTGCTAGATCCAAAATGACTACTCTTTTGTTATATAAAACTCTTGATACTTTTTTTTGGACAATACGTAAAGCTAATCCTTCAGCAATAGCAGATTTTCCAACTCCAGGTTCTCCTATGAGAAGAGGATTATTTTTTTTTCTTCTACTCAATATTTGAGAAACACGTTCTACTTCTTTATCTCTTCCTATTACAGGATCTAGTTTTCCTTCTATAGCTATAGCATTTAAATCTCTACCAAAACTATCTAATACAGGTGTTTTACTTCTTATTGAAGTTCCTCCATAATATCCTGACCCTGTATTACTTCCACTTCCAGATCCATAAGAATGAGTGAAACTATCACTTTCAATGTCTTCATCTGAATAAGCAGAAGATAAAAGTATTTTTTTTCTACTGTTTGACGAATAATGATAAATCATAAATAAGTTAAAATCATTAAAAACGAAAGATAAAATATCTCTTCCATTTCTACAAATACATAGGTTTTTTATTATTTGAGAATATCTAAGAAGAAGATATTTTCAAATTTAATTCTTCTATTAATTTTTCTGTAAACTTATTTTTTTTAGATAGAAAAACATATTTTTTTATTATGTTTTTTTCTGAATCTTTTTTTATTACTTTAAATTTTAAATTTGGATAATTTAATTCTTTTTTTAAAAACTTTATAAAATATGATTGTACTAATGAAAAATTAGTATTATCTAGTAATTCATAAGGTACTATGAAGAATATCTCATTTTTTTCAATATAAAATTCTATTTCTTTTTTTAAAAAATCTAGGTAAATAGAATTTATTTTTTCTGAAAAATTATGTAAAAAATTTACCCAATTTTTTTTTACAAAAGATATTTTTTCATTTTTTTTGTCAAAACATAAAAACTCTGAATTTTCCTTTATCTTTTTCAAACTTTTTGTATTTGTATTTATTATATGATAATAAAAATTAGCTAGTTTTATTAAGTATATCTCTATCATCAATTTAGAATTTTTACAAAATTCATACTTTTCTTTTAGATGAAAACATATGTTTAAAGATCCAATTATTAACGAATCAGATATACATTTTGATTGTTTTATATAAGATTGAACTACTTCTTTTTTGAGTTTTATAAGAGGAAGTGTTTCATAATTTTTAGATAAAAAAAGATTTCTAAAATGTTTTATTAATCCAATTATGAAATTAGAACAATTAATTTTTTCTTGAAATATTTTATCTAATAATATAAATATTTTATGTATTTTTCTGTTTAAAAGATAATTAACTATATCAAAATAATATGTAATATCTATGATACCTAATTCTTTTGTTATAATATCCTTAGATATTTTTTTATGAATTATTGTTAATTTATCAAAAATATAAATAGCTTTGCTAATAGAACCTTCTACATTTTGAGATAAAATAAATAAAGATTCGTTATCTATTTTTAGACTTTCTTTTTCAGATATCATTTTTAAATGAAGAAAAATTTCTTTTATGGAAATACTTTCAAATTCATATATTTGACAATGTAATCTTATAGATATAGGAATATTACTTTTTTTTCTTCCACAAAAGATAAACAATACATGTGGATGTTTTTTTTCTATAAAGTTCAAAAGTAAATTGAACAAATCTTGAGAAAAAAGATCTATATTTCTTATGATAATAATATTATATTCATTTTTTTTTTGATAAATATGTATTTTATTTATTATTTTATGAAAAATATCTAATGAAATATTTAAAAATCCATCTATTTCAAAAATATTTGATGATTTATTTTCTTCTGAATTGTAATTTAATTCGTTAGCTAAAATTCTAGCGCATGTATTTTTTCCTACTCCATCGGGACCTACAAAAAATATAAATTGAGATAACCTGTTATATTTTATTGCATTTTTAAGAGTTAAAGTAATTTTTTTTTGACCTATTATTTCACTCCATTTTATGGGTCTATATTTATCTGATAAAACAATATTTTCAGGAGGAATTATATTCATGAAATATTTTTTATAATGATAATAATATTTCTCTGATTTTGTTAGCTGCTTCTTTTAAAGAATCAGTATAATAAATAGGTAATTTACTGTTATCAAGTATTTCTTTGGCATTTTTTTCATTTGTTCCTTGCAAACGAACAATAATTGGTATCTTAATATTTCTTTTAGAATAAGAATCAACTACTCCTTTTGCTACTGTATCACAACGAACTATTCCACCGAATATATTTATTAATATAGTTTTTACTGATTTATCATTTAAAATTATAGAAAAGGCATTTTTTACTCTTTCTCTATCTGCTGATCCTCCTATATCTAAAAAATTAGCCGGTTTACCACCACATAATTTAATCATATCCATAGTTGCCATAGCTAATCCAGCTCCATTTACCATACAACCCACATTTCCATCTAACTTTATAAAGTTTAGATCATATTTTATTGCTTTTTTCTCGAGATCATTAATATCCTCGTTTTCATTATAATTTGTATATTTTTTATGACGAAATAAAGCATTATCATCTAAAACCATTTTTATATCTACTGGAATTATTTTATTTTCTTTATTTATTATTAAAGGATTTATTTCCAATAATAAAGAATCATAATATTGATATGCTTTATAAAGAATTTTTAAAAACTTATTAAATTTAGATAACAAATCTTTAGATAATCCTAAATTAAATCCTATTTTTCTAGTTTGAAATAACTGTAATCCTAATATTGGATCTATTTGCTCAGTATATATTATATTAGATTTTTCTTCTATATTTATTCCACCTTCTTTAGAGTAAATAATAATATTTCTTTCTAAATTACGGTCTAACAATATTGAAAAATAATATTCTACTATAGATTTTTTTTCAAAAATATATACATCTTCAGATATTAGTACTTTTTTAACTAATTTCCCTTTACCAGAAGTTTGAGAAGTTATAAGATATTTTCCTAATAATTCTTTTGATTTTTGGTAAACTTCATCTAAATTTTTTGCTATTTTAATTCCTCCAGACTTTCCACGTCCACCTGCAAGTATTTGAGCTTTAATTACTAATGATTTTTTTCTAGTTTTTTCGAAGATAATTTTCGCATGTTTTACTGCTTCTTCTGGAGATGAAGCTAATAACCCTTCTGGGGTTTCTATTGAAAAAGAGTTTAGTATTTCTCTACCTTGATATTCATGCAAATTCATTTAAATTAATTTTATTTTATTTTATTTTAAAGTAAATTTAAATTAAAATAAAATAAAATTAATTTTCTATATATTCTCTTTAAATTTTTTTATAAATTATTTATCAGTAGATTTTTAAAATTTGTATGAAAATGATTCAAGCTAAAAATATTTATAAATCTTTTGAGAAAAAAGATATATTGAAAGGGATTACTATTTCAGTAAAAAAAGGCCATATAGTATGCATTTTAGGAGAATCTGGATCTGGAAAAAGTACTCTTTTACATATATTAGGAACATTAGACAAACCTACTAAAAAAAAAATATAGAAACTACCTTGAAAATAAACGGAAAAGAAGTTTTATCTATTTCTGATAAAGATCTTTCTTATGTAAGAAATAAAGAGATAGGTTTCATTTTTCAAGATCCGAAATTTTTACCTGAGTTTACCGTATTGGAAAATATAAGTCTACCAGGATTGATAAACAATAAAAAAAATAAAGCATATATAGAAAATATAGCAGAAAATTTATTAATAAAACTAAATATTCAAAAACATATTGACTCAAAAATTGATGAATTATCTGGTGGAGAAAAACAAAGATTATCTGTAGCAAGGGCATTAATTAATGATCCAAAAATTATTTTTGCAGATGAACCTTCTGGGAATTTAGATAAAAAAAATGCAGATAATTTACATCAATTATTCTTTTTTCTTAATAAGGAATTAAAAAAAACTTTTTTAATTGTTACTCACAATATTGTGTTAGCAAATATGGCAGATGAAAAAATGGAAATAAAAAATGGATTAATACTAAAAAAATAAATTATCATGTTTTTAAATGATAGACTATCTCTTAGATACATTATAAGAAAACCAATAAAAAGTAACAATAAAATTCTTGTAAAAGAAAATAACAATAGCTCCAAGAGATCTCTATTTTTGATGATCCATGGTTATGGAAGTAATGAAAAAGATTTATTTGCTTTAGCAAAGGATATTCCAGAAAATTTTTGTGTAATAAGCATACAAGGGATCTACATTCTTAATGAAGATAAATACTTCTGGTACGACATAGATTTTTCTAATGAAGAAAAATTTGTTCATGTTTTGCAAGCTAAAAAAACTATTAAAAAAATAAATTTTTTTATAAGTGAGGTTATCAATAAATATGAATTAAATAATAATGATATTTGGTTATGTGGTTTTAGCCAGGGTTCTATATTGAGTTATGCTATAGGATTAAATAATTTAAATATAAAAAAAGTGATCATATTAAGTGGTTATTTAGAAAATAAAATTCTAAAAGAAAATAAAGTTTTAAATAAAAATTTGGATTTTTTTATTTCTCATGGTATATATGATACTATTATTCCTATAAGTTGGGTAAAAAAAAGTTTAAATTTTCTAAAAGATAAAGGAATATTTTCTTTCTTTTTTAAAGAATATAATTCAGGACATTATTTATGTAATTCTAATTATAAAGATCTTATTAATTGGATAAAAGAAAAAAATATTTTATGAAAAAGAATACAAAATTAATTTTATCTATACCAATATTTTTATTATTTATTTTTCTTTTTATTAAAAAAAATTATTTATTTGGATCTATTATATTTTTGATAGGTCTTATTCCTATATTTTTCATTTTTAGAAATGAATTTTTATTATTAGCTTTCTTTAAAATAAGAAAAAAAGATATGAAAGGATTAAAGAAATATCTATCATATATTAGTAATCCAGAACTACAACTAACTAAAAATCAGCTATCTTATTTCTATTTTTTGAACGGAATTCTATATTCAGAAGAAAATATTTTTCAATCAGAAAATTATATGAAAAAGGCTTTAGCTCATGGATTAAAATTTAAGCAAAATATAGCTATAGCCAAATTAAATTTGGCTATAGCTTCTTTGTCTAGAGGTGATAAAAAAAAAGCAGAAATATTTTTATTAGAGGCAAAAAAAACAGATATAATTGGATTATTACATGATCAAATTCAAATAATAAAAATACAAATGAAAAAAATGAATATTGGAAATAGAAATAAACAAAATCCTTACATAAGGAATAAATTTTTATAGTTCTAATATATCTGGTATATTATTTTCATTTCCTTTCATTAAAAATTCTATAGGATTCTCTATAGCTTCTTTAACTGAAACTAAAAATCCAACTGATTCTTTTCCATCAATTATTCTATGATCATAAGATAAAGCTAAGTACATAATAGGATGAATTTTAATAGAGTCATTATCATCTACTATAGGTCTTTTCACTATTTTATGCATTCCTAAAATAGCACTTTGTGGTGGATTTATAATTGGTGTAGATAGCATAGATCCAAAAACACCTCCATTAGTAATAGTAAAAGTTCCTCCTGTCATTTCATCTATAGAAATAGTTCCATTACGAACACGATAAGATAATCGTGAAATTTCTTGTTCTATTCCTCTAAATGATAAATTTTCTGCATTTCTTATTACGGGAACCATTAATCCTTTGGGACCGGATATAGCAATACTAATATCACAATAGTTAAAATTAATTTTTTCTTCTTCATTGATCATAGCATTTATATCAGGATATAATTTTAAAGCTCTAATACAAGAAATAGTGAAAAAAGACATAAACCCTAAATTTACACCATGTTTTTTCTTAAAAAGATCTTTATATTTTTTTCTTATTATAAAAATTTCTTGCATATTTACTTCATTGAATGTAGTAAGTGTAGCTGTTTTATTTTTTGATATAACTAATCTTTCCGAAATCTTTCTCCTTAGGGAGGATAATTTTTTTATTGTTTTTGACCGATACATAGGTGGAGTTATATCTCTATTTATAAAATAAGAATCTTCTGAATATTTTGGAATGTGTTCCATTTTATTTAGATATGAAATGCAATCAGATTTTGTTATCATCCCATGTTTTCCAGTTCCTTTAATAGATTCTAAAGGTATATTTTTTTCTTTTACAATTTTTTTTGAAGCTGGAGATATGTTTTTTTCATCATATTTTTCATGTTCATTAAGTTTTTCTTTTTTATTTAAGTTATTTTTTATTCTATTTTTTTTAATTTCTTGAGTATTTTTTTCAGAATTATCTATTACACATAATACCTCTCCTACTTTTATTTTATCTCCTTTTTCTACCATTAAGGTTATTACTCCATTCTCTTCCGAAGAAATTTCTAAAGTAGCTTTATCTGAATCTATTTCTGCTATTATTTGTCCTTTTTGGACGTAGTCTCCGTTTTTAACAAACCAAGAACTTACTTCTACTTCCGTAATAGATTCTCCAGGAGAAGGGACTTTTACCTTTGTTATCATAGTATATAAAATTTATTAGTTAAAAGATTTTTCTAGTATTTCATTTTGAATTTTTAAAAAATTTGAATAAGATCCTGTGGATGGACTAGGGCTTTCACATGGAGAAATTAAATTTAATGGAGTAATATGATTCATCTTTCTTAAGATAAAATTCCATAATCCCATATTTTCTGGTTCTTCTTGAACCCATAAAATTTCTTTCTTATTTTTATATTTTTCTAATATATTTTTAATTTTATCAGTTCTCAATGGATATATTTGTTCTATACGAATTAATGCAGTTTTTTCATCTTTTATTTTTTCTTTTCTATCTAGTAAATCATAATATATCTTTCCAGAACAAAAAATTATTCTGGTTATTTTATCTCTATCATAAAATGGAATATCTAATATCTCCTCAAATGAACTGTAAGAAAGTTCATCTATTGATGATAGACATTTTGTATTCCTTAGTAAACTTTTAGGGGTAAAAATTATAAGAGGTTTACGAAATTTTAACTTCATTTGTCTTCTTAATAAATGATAAAAATTTGCTGGAGTTGTACAATTTACAACAAATAAATTATTCTTTGCACAAAGCTGTAAGTATCTTTCTATTCTTGCAGAAGAATGTTCTGGACCTTGTCCTTCATAGCCATGAGGTAGTAATAATACGATGCCATTTCTAATTTTCCATTTATCTTCTCCAGAAGAAATATATTGATCTATTATAATTTGTGCTCCATTTCCAAAATCTCCAAATTGAGCTTCCCACAAAGTTAAATAATGAGGAGAAAACATTGCATATCCATAATCAAACCCTAAAACTCCATATTCAGATAAAGGAGAATTATACACATCTATTTTTCCTTGATTAACACAAATTTGGTTGAGAAGAATAATTTCCTCTTCATCTTCTGTTTTGACAACGACATGACGTTGTGAAAACGTTCCTCTTGCTACATCTTCTCCTGATAAACGTATATTAACACCTTCATATAATAATGTTCCATAAGCTAATATTTCTGCCATACTCCAGTCTACTAAATTCTTTTCAATCATTTCTAATCTATACTTAAAAATTGATTTTATTTTCTTAAAGAACTTTTTATCTTTAGGTAAAGAAAAAATAATTTTAGATATTTCTTTGATTTTATCAATTGGAAATTTTGTATTAACTTTTTTTATAATTTCTTCATATCTAAATTCTATAGGGTGATATTTCCATTCTTCTTCTAAAAAAGAACTTAATTCGTTATATTTTATATCATTTGATTTATTATAACTGTTATAAAGAATATTTTGGTATTCTTTTTCAATTTTCATTATATCATTTTTATTGACAATTCCTTCATTTTCTAGTTTATTTTTATACTTTTTATAAGAAGATTCAGAGTGTTTTATAATTTCATTATATAAATAAGGTTGAGTAAATCTAGGCTCATCTCCTTCATTATGTCCATATTTTCTATATCCTATTAAATCAATAAATATATCTTTATTATAATGCATTCTAAAATCTATAGCAAAATGAATAGATTTTATTACAGATTCTATATCATCTGAATTAACATGTAAAACTGGAGAAAATATCATTTTTGCTATGTCAGTACAATAAATACTGGAACGAGCTTCTTCACAATTTGTAGTGAATCCTATTTGATTATTAATAACAATATGAATTGTTCCTCCTGTTTTATATCCTTTTAGTTTAGACAATTGTATTACTTCATATACTATCCCTTGTCCTGATAAAGCAGCATCTCCGTGAATAAGAATAGGAATAATTTTATTAGAATTAGTATTTTTTTCATAATTAAAATCTATTTTAGCACGTGTTATTCCCTCTACAACAGGATTTACAGATTCTAAATGAGAAGGGTTAGGGATTAAATATATTTTAACGTATTTTCCATTTCTGGTTTTTTTTATTTTATAAAAACCTAAATGATATTTAACATCACCGGAAAAATTTTTATCCTTATACTCTTTTACTTGAAATTCACTAAATATATGAGAATAATTTTTCTGAAAAAAATTAGAAAGAATATTTAAACGTCCTCTATGTGACATTCCTATCATTAAGTTTTCTGTATGATATTTTTTAGAAGAATGTTCTACAATTTCTTCTAAAGCAAGTAATAAAGATTCATTTCCTTCTATAGAAAATCTTTTTTGTCCTATAAATTTTGTGTGAACAAAATTTTCAAAAGCTGAAGCTTCGTTTAATTTTTTTAAAAAAAATATTTTATCAACTGATGATAAAACTGAGGGGTATTTATAAAACCAATTTTCAATCCATTTAATTTTTTCAGAATCAGTAATATAATCATATTCTATTCCTATAAAATTGCAATAAATGTTCTTTAAGTAACTAATTATATTTCTTAATGAAGTTTTTCCTATTCCTATAAATTTACCAGCTTCAAATAAAGTATCGAGATCTTTTTTAGATAAATTGAAATTTTCTAAATCTAGAGAAGATATAAATTTTTTTTTATTCCTATCTTCTATGAATAAAGGATTTGTATTTGCGAAATAATGACCTTTTTTTCTGTATGCATTAATTAAATTAAATACAGAAAATTCTTTTTTAAGATTATAAATTGATTTATGTGATTGATGATTATCATTATTATTTTTTTCACATAAATTTTTATGATTAACTGATGTTTTTTCATAATTTTCTTCCCCAAAATCAAATCCATGAAAAAAAGCACTCCAACTAGGTTCCAACAAATTGGGATTATCTTTATATTTTTTATAAAGAGCCTCTATTTCTTTAAAATGGATGGTATTTAGAAAAGAATATCTATCATTCATAGACTGTTTTTTACTTCAAATTTAAGCATTTTAAATATCTATTGAAGATTATTGATTATTTATTAATAATTTTTTGATGTATTTTTCTATATTTTTTTTAATTAATATTAATTCATCTTTTTTCGTTCCTATGAATGTAGAAAAAAAATGAGTTCCCCAATGCTTACCACTCATATTTTTTGATACTTCATATATAATTTTATCAGCGTGGACATGATTGTTTTTTACAACATCATTTGAAATAGATATAAATATAATAGGTTTTTCATCTTTAATAAATCCTATAATAAAAAAGATATTTTTAATTTCAATTCTTATATTTAAAAGAGTTTTTTTTATAATATTTATATCTAATATTTCTTTTCCTAATGTGTTTATATCACATACATGTTTTATATTAGTAAATGGAAATGATAATTGAATACTATTTGATAAATAAATTTTTTTAAGAAGTTCTATTTGTTGATGTTCTATTTTTAATTTTTCTTTTTTTAGTTTTTTATTAATATCTAATATATAATTATAACTATCAGTAATAGAATTAGGGTATTTTATAATAATTTTTAATGATTCACATTTATTTTGAATATTTTTTAAATATTCTATAGCTTTTTTTGAAGTTATAGCCTTAATTCTTCGTATTCCATGTGATATAGAAGATTCTGATACTATTTGAAAAACTTCAATGGAACGAGTATTTTTCACATGTGTTCCAACACATAATTCCGAAGAATTTTTAAAAGTAATTACACGTATTTCTTCTTTATTTTGATAATCAAATGCTTCATTATAAGAAGCTACTTTTATTGCTTCTTGAAAAGAGGAAAATTTTTTTTCTTCTAAAGAAAAATCAGAAAAAATTAATTCTTGAACTAATTGATCTATTTTTAATAATTCTTCAGAAGTTATTTTTTTGTAATGTGAAAAATCAAAACGGAGATAATCATTTCCTATATAAGATCCTTTTTGTTGAATATGATTTCCTAAGATTTTTTTTAAAGCAAAATGTAATAAATGAGTAGAAGTATGATTTTTCTCAATACTTTTTCTTCTATCTTTATCTACTACTGCTTTAAATGTAAAAGTAATATTTAAAGGTAATTTATTACTATAATGTATTATAGTATTATTTTCTTTCTTAGTATTAAAAATATTTACTTTCTCATTTACATTTATTATATAACCAGTATCTCCTATTTGTCCACCACCTTCAGGGTAAAAAGGAGTTTTAGAAAAAACTAATTCATAATAATGATTTTTAGTAAATGTGTTTTTTACTTTTCTATATTTTGTAATAATAGTATTATCAAATTCTGTATAAATATATCCTACAAAACCATGATCTAATTGGTCAACTAATGGATCTGTATATTTTTTTGTTAAATCTATCCAATCTTCCTTAATGATTGTATTACTTTTTTCTTTAGACCTTTTTTTTTGTTCCAATAACTTTTTTTGAAATGATTTTTCATCAATTTTTAACTGATGTTTTTCTGTAATTATTTTAGATAAATTCATGGGGAATCCATAAGTATCATATAATTTAAAAATAACTTCTCCACTAATAATACGTTGATTCTTTTCTTTAGTTTCGTTAATTATGTGTTGTATTTTTTTATTTCCATCATTTAATACTTTTAGAAAAGACAATTCTTCCTCTTTTATTACGTGTTGTATATATTCATTGTTATGTTTTAATTCTGGAAAATAATTTTTCATTTCTCTTACTAGAGAAGAGACAAATTGGAAAATAAATGGTTCTTTTTTTAATAAAAATAGATTTACATGAAAAATAGCTCTCCTTAAAATTTTTCTTATAACATAACCTGCTCCATTATTTGATGGAATTTTTCCATCACATATAGAGAATGCGATAGCTCTTAAATGATCTGCTACTATACGTATAGATACATTTTGATAAAATTCATTTTTATAAATTTTTCCTAGAGACTCTTTTATATCCTTAATTATAGGATAAAATATATCGGTTTCATAAGTAGAAAATTTTTCTTGAAGAATCATACATAATCTTTCTACTCCCATTCCTGTATCTATATGATTTTTAGATAACTTTTCTAATTTTCCATTAGATTTTCTCAAAAATTCTATAAAAACAAGATTCCAGATTTCTATTACTTTTGGATGATTTTTATTAATAAGATATTTTCCAGATAATATTTCTTTTTCTTTTCTATTTCGTAGATCTATATGAATTTCAGAACATGGACCACATGGACCAATATCTCCCATTTCCCAAAAATTTTCTTTTTTTCCAAAAAAAAGAATATTATCTTTGTTTATCAGATTTTTCCAAAAAATAAAAGTTTCATTGTCCATTAATAGTTCATCTTTTTTATCTCCAATGAATACAGATACATATATATTATCTTTTGGAATATTATATATTTTTGTTAACAGTTCCCAAGCCCATTCTATTGCTTCCCTTCTAGAATAATCTCCAAAAGACCAATTTCCTAACATTTCAAACATAGTATGATGATAATTATCATATCCAACATTTTCCAAATCATCATGTTTCCCAGTAATTCTAAGACATTTTTGTGCGTTTGTTATTCTTGTATGCAATGGATTTTTATGTCCTAAAAAATAATCTTTAAAAGGATTCATTCCTGCATTGATAAAAAAAAGAGATGGATCATTCTTTAAATAAAGAGGAAAGGAAGAAAAAACTTTATGATCTTTTTTCTGAAAGAATTTTAAAAAAGTATCTTTCACAGATTTATATTTCATAATAATATTATTATTTATTATTGTAATATTTAGGAGATTGTTCTATAGCATCCATTATTTTTTCCATAATAGATTTAGTAGAATCTTTTTTAAGATCTATTTTTATAGGTTTTTTGAAGATCATCTTTTGTAAAATTTCTTTTTTTACAACTTTAATTCCTTTTTTACCGTAAGCCTTTTTAAATCCATCTATAACAATAGGAACAACAATAGGATGATATTTCCTTATAACATGAACAATTCCTCTCCTTCCTGGAGAAAAAGCTTGAGTAGTTCCCTGAGGAAAAGTAATTAACCATCCATCATTAAGAGCTACCCCCATTCTAGTTATATCAGATCTATTTACAGAACGATTTATTATTTGATCCCCTTCTTTCCATGTTCTTTTTATAGTAATTCCTCCAGAATAAGTAAATAATTTTGTTAAAATTCCTTGATTCATTGTTTCTTTAGCTGCTACATAATATATATTAACTTTTGGGTTTAGAAGATAAATTGGATTTTCAATAGTATTTATAAATCCATTTTTTACACTACAAAAAACATGAAACATAGCAAAAACATCAGCAAAATAAGTTTGATGATTAGATACAAAAAGAACTTTTTTATCAGGAAGATTTTTAATATATTCTGTTCCTTTTAATTGTAATTTTCCTTTATTATAAGAATTATAAGAAATGCATCCAAGAGTAAAAATTAAAAAACGTTTTATTATATGAAAATTACCAAAAGCATCTTTAAATAAATTACTTTTTTCTTTTTTTAAACGTTTTTTTTTTTTTTCATTAAAAAATGATAAATCAAAATTCACCATTTATTTTTTTATTTTTACATTATAATAATTTAGGTTGTTATATTATTCTTATTTCTGGAATAGTATGCTAAAATAGAAACGATTATAAATATAAATATACTATAATATATCCAGTAAGGTATTGATACAGGATCTCCTTTAGCATAAGAATGTAATCCAGAAAGATAATAATTAACACCAAAATAAGTCATAATTATAGAACTTACAGACAATATACTAAAAAAATTAAAAGAATATGTTCCTCTAAAAAAAGGAATTAAACGCATATGCAATATAAAAGCATAAACCATAATGCTAATAAGAGCCCAAGTTTCTTTTGGATCCCAACTCCAATAGCGTCCCCAACTATTATTTGCCCAAACTGCTCCTAAAAAAGTTCCTATAGTCAACAAGAAAATACCTATAATTAAACATATTTCATTAATAATGGTTAATTGTTCAATATGAGTTTTTATAATATTCTTATATGAAGGATAAAAACCATTTAGTATATACAATATGAATACTAAAAATCCTAAAAAAGATCCAGTAAAAAAAAATCCATAACTTGAAGTAATTGTCGCTACATGTATAATTAGCCAATTAGATTTTAATACTGGTACTAAATTTGTTATTTCCGGGTCCATCATACTACTATGCGCTATCATCAATAATATTGATGATATTAGAGATGTTATTCCTAAGACAAATTGATTTTTGTAAAATAAAAAACCTATGCATATTAAACACCAGCTAATAAAAATCGATGATTCATAACCGTTACTCCATGGAGCATGTCCAGATATGTAATATCTTGAAATTAAACCTAATAATTGAAAAAAAAATAGAACTGATACAAAAATTATAGAGATTTTACAAATAATAGATATATATATATTTTTAAAGAAAATACTTAAAAATGAATTGAAAATAATTATTAATCCTAAAATAGGATATAAAAAAGATAGTATATAGAATATATTCGCTTTATTATAAATAATTTCTACAGATATTTTTCTATCTGTAGGTAATATAGATTTAGCATATTTAATTTGATATAATCGTATTTTTTCAATTTCTTGATCTGCAATCCTCCAGTCTTTTTCATTTTGAGCTCGAAATAATGATTTTAAATAGTCATTAAACATAGAGAACCCATAAGGGTTTAGTTTTTTGTTAGATTTTGTATTTAAAATAATCCAACTAGACCAAGTATGATGAACATCGTTTGGAATAGGGAAAATACGTAAATATTTTCCTTGAAAAATTTCATGAATGATCCCTATACGTTCACTAAGAAGAAGAACAGATTTATCATATTCATTCCTATGCATGGGATTTTTAGAAAAAGCTGTTTCATAGTCTTCTTGTAAAATAAATTTAATTTTTTTTGATTTTGGATCAAAACTATAAAGATCCATCATCGAAACATAGTTTTCTCGATTAGCGTTTATTTTTTTTAAAAAGTTTAATCCTCCTTTTGAATCTGCTTTTATAAAGGGTATTTTTGTCCAAAAAAGATTATCTTGATGTATAGAAATAAACCATTGATTAGCATCTAAATTTGCTATAGAATTTTTTTTATGTACTTTTCTAAGTAATTCTATTGCTAAAGTATTAATAACTTTTATTCTACCTTTATCATCTTGCACCAATAAACGTCCAAAATTATCTCCATGTTTCTTAGGAATATGTATAACATCATATATACTGTTTAACGGAATTTTTCTTGATTCATGTATTTGAGAAAATGAATAATTAATTCCCATGAAAAAAAAAATAATAAAAAAATTTTTTTTAGAATATATATATTTTTTTAATCTTTCTTTTAAAAAAGAAAATCTAGTCCCTTTCCAAAATAAACTGATAGACATTCCAATACTCATAAGTATATATCCAAAATAAGAAAAATACATTCCTAAATAATCATTGTTGACAGAAAAATGTGATCCTTTTCCATCTGGATCATATCCAGATTGAAAAAATCTATATCCTTTATAATCTAAAATCTTATTCATGTAGACCAAATATTTATAACTTTTTTCTTTATCTAAAATAGTAATATTACTCATAAAGAAAGACGGAAAACTAGATCCAGGATAATTTTCTAATTTGAATTTGTTTAATTTCAAAGAGAAAGTGAGAGGAAAAAATATAGATCCATATCCAATAGATATACTGCAATTATCATTAAACATGATAGGATTACTCATATGAATTGTATTTTTTCCTCCTAAAAAAGTAACTAATTTAGATCTATTATGAAAAGATATTTTTACGGTAAAAGCACTTAAAAAAGTATTTTTTTCTTCTGTTTCATTTTTGTCACAGGGAACATATTTTAGTTTTCCTTTTATAATCCCATCTGGGATAACAATATTTATTTTTTTACTATGGGATACTTTAATTTGATATAATTCTCTTACATTTAATAAATGCGGTTTATTTATTGATAAATAACTATTTTTTCTAGTTATCATATTTATGCTTTTTACTGGAAAAAATGACTTTATATATATTTTTTTTCCTATATCAAAAATTTGTATTCCTAAAGGATTTTCTTTGTTCAAAGAAAAGTAAAGGCCATTTATCATCTTTTCTTCTCCATCTCTAATAAAATCTTCAATCCTTCCATTTCTTTGTGTAGCTAATACAATCTTTACGATTTTTTCTTCTTTTTTTTCTCTTGAAATAATTGTTTTTGCACATGGAATGTAATTTATAAACTTTATTTTTATTGGATTTTTTTTAAAAATAAATTGACCTTTGTAATCATCATGAAATGTAGAAAATGTATAGGGTTCGTAATAATTTTGAATATGATTTCCTTGATTTATTATTAATTTAATATAATTTTTTTTAGATAAAATTTTATTAACGGTTTTTCCTTCTCTTATAGAAACAAATCCTTCATAACTATAATATCTAGAAAGAATACCTCCAATAAAAATAATAATAAATGATAAATGAAAAATGAAAATAGGAAATTTTTTTTTATTCCATAATTTATACTTCCATATATTTCCTATTAAATTTATAATAATTATTGAAATTATAATTTCAAACCAAGTAGATTCATAAATAAAAATTTTTGCTACATCAGTAGAATATTTTTGTTCCAAAAAAGTAGCTAATGCCATAGAAAAAATTAATAATAAAAATAAGAGAGAAGTTGTTTTTGTAGAAAAAATAATTTTTTTTAATTTCATATTAATTATGTATTTATTTTTATAAACTTCCTTAAGTTGTGTAAAATTGTATTAAAAAAATAGATTATTATTTATTTTATTAATTACTGACTATCATTAATGAATTATTATGATGAATAAAGAACTAGTTCATCATAAGCTAAATACACATTTTTTGGTAATTTTTCTTGTATTTTATCATGAAATCCAAGTAAATGGCTAATATGTGTTAGATAAGCTTTTTTTGGTTGAATTTGATCAATAATTTCTAAAGACTCAGAAAGTGTAAAAGGATAAAAATGTGAAGATTTTTTTCTAATAACATTTAGAACTAAAATATCTAATTCTTTCAAGTCATTAATTGTAGTATATGGAATTCTACTTGCGTCTGTTATGTACGCAAAATTATCAATTCTAAAACCTAATATTGGTAAATTTGCATGCCATACATTCAATAAAAAAATTTTAAAAGATTCTACAAAAAAAAATTTTTTAAATTGATCTAATTCAAATAAAGATACTTTTGCTGTATTTAATTTTTCCGAAAAAAAATAAAAAAATCTATTTTTTAGGTTTTTTAAAACCCTACCTAATCCATAAATAGGAATTGATTTATTTAGACTTATAGGTCTTATATCATCTAATCCACCTATATGATCTTGGTGTTCATGTGTAATAAAAATAGCATCTATTTTTTTATTCTTACTTTTAAGCATTTGATATCTAAAATCTGGAGAACAATCAATTAAAAATACTTTTTTATTTTTTTCAATTAAAACAGAACTTCTAAGTCTTTTATCTTTTAAATTTCTAGATAAACATACTGGATGTATAGATCCTATAATAGGAATTCCTTGAGAGGTTCCAGTTCCTAAAAAAGTAATTTTCATATTTTTTCTTTAGATATTTTCTACTATTTTATTTAAAATATTATTCTGTATTTCATTTTTTATTGCAATATTTTTCTTATTGATCAAAAAATCTTTCGCAGAATCTCTTCCCTGTCCTAAGGAGGTATTTCCATAACTAAACCAAGATCCATTTTTTTTTATTAATCCTAAATTAATACCTAAATCAAGAATCTCTCCCATTTCTGATATTCCTTCTCCATACATAATATCAAATTCAGCAATTCTGAAAGGAGGAGAAAGTTTATTCTTAACTACTTTTACCTTTGTCCTATTCCCTAATATTTTTTCTCCACTTTTAATTGGATTTACTTTTCGTATATCTAATCGTATTGATGAATAAAACTTTAAAGCATTTCCTCCTGTTGTTACTTCTGGATTTCCGTAAACACCAATTCTTTCTCTTAGTTGATTAATAAATATTAAAATACTTTTAGATTTTCCTATACTAGAAGTTAGCTTTCTTAACGCTTGAGACATTAACCTTGCTTGCAATCCTATTTTAGAATCTCCCATTTCTCCTTCTATCTCACTTTTTGGAGTAAGTGCCGCTACTGAATCAACCACTATTATATCAATAACACCAGATCTAATAAGATTATCTACTATCTCAAGAGCTTGTTCTCCATTATCTGGCTGAGATATTAGTAAATCCTTTATATTCACTCCTATTTTCTTTGCATAGAAAAAATCAAAAGCATGTTCTGCATCTATAAAACTAGCAAATCCTCCTAATTTTTGAGACTGGGTAATTGCATGTAAAGCTAAAGTAGTTTTACCAGAAGATTCTGGACCAAATATTTCAATAATACGACCTTTAGGAAACCCCTTTATTCCTAAGGCAATATCTAAACTTATTGATCCAGAAGAAACTACATCTAAATCATGAATATGTTGATCTCCCATACGCATGATTGTTCCTTTTCCATATATCTTCTCCATTTTTTCTAATACAAGATCTAACGACTTTCTTTTTTTCTCAAGTTTTTCATTCATAAAGTAAATTTTAATATTTTATTTATGTACGTTAAATAACATGAATTTAATAACAAATAAAAATCAGTTTTTTTTATAACAAAAACTTTAGTTTCCTTTTTTATTTGTAAAATATTGTAAGTTTAAGAGTATAAAATATGGATTAAGGAAAAATAATAAGAAGAAATTTTTAAAATTTCTTACCTTGTGGTAGTGGAAATTGAAATAGAATTTTTTCTTATATATTTTTTTGGAAACGAATCATAAATATAAATATTGTGTTCTTTATAGTAATTCATTATATAATTTATAGCTATGAATCTAGGAATATAATTTTGAGTTTCTTTAGGAAAAAAATCTAGAAATGTCCAAAAATCTTTTTTATTTCTATTCTTTTGCAATACTTTCTCCACAGTCCTTAGTCCTGAATTATATGCAGCTAAAACTAATTCCCAATCTCCTATTTTTCTGTATAAATATTTTATGTGTCTACAAGCAGCTTCTGTAGATTTTACAGGATCATTTCTATCATCATAAATGTTATTAATTTTTAATTTATATATTTTACCAGTATTAGGCATGAATTGCCAAATACCTCTAGCTCCTGCTTTAGATAAAATAATAGGATTGAGATTTGATTCTATAATTGCTAAATATTTTAGTTCTTTTGGAAGATTATAACTATCTAATTTTTTTTCAAACATAGGAAAATACAAATCTGTTAGTGAAATAATTTTTTCAAGATATTTTCCCATACGAAGATAACTTTCTACATATGCATGAACAATGCTATTGTATTTTAGTATTTTCATATGAGATTTTTGATTCAATATATTTAGCCTTATTCTTAATTTTTCTGATGTAATTCTAGTGATAATAATATTATTATACTTTTTTATGCTGCTCTCGTATAACATTTTATATGATAAAACAAATTTTTTATCTCTAAAAATTTTAAATATTGTATGATTTAAATTAAATTTTTTTTTATTAAATGATAGATTTTTATGAATCTTTATCAAATTTTTTACATTCATAAATGGTTTCGATATCGATTGATTGATAAAGCTTTTTAAGATGATCATAAAAAACATAATATTTCTTATCGCTACCGTTCCCATTTTTTGAGTTGATTACAGAAAAGAGTTCTATTTATTCTTTTTCAGATTCCGAGCTTTTTTCTTCAGATGCTTTTTTAAATTCTTTTAATCCTGTACCTAAACCTCTCATTAATTCTGGTATCTTCTTTCCTCCAAATAGTAGTAGAGCAAGAAGAACAATAACTACTATTTCCGTAGTACCAAAAGTCCCAAGAAACATAATAAAAAAAGAAATGAAATTCATCAGTTAGTGGATTTTTTAGTCAAATATAATAAAAAAATAATGGATAATATAAATTTTACTATTTATTCATAATTTAGAATAGTCACCTAAATTAATTTCTTTTTCTTTTTCTATATAAGAACAATAATTTCCTATTATAGAATTTCGTAATATTGCGAAATTTATTTTCGTATTATCAAAAATAATAGATTCTTTTATATTACTATTATTTATTTTTGTAAACTTTCCTATTGAGACATAAGGTCCTATAATACTATCTTTTATTATTGTATTTTCATCTATATAACAAGGGTTTATAATTAAACTATTTTTTATAATAGATTTTTTATGAATCAGTTTATTATTTTTTTTAGAGTATTCAATAGATAATATTTTTGAATTAGAAGATATAACAGTTTTTTTACAACCAAAATCCATCCATTCATTTACCTCTTTACTAAAAAAATTTGTTCCTTTTTTTCTCATATTTTCTAAAACTGATGTTAATTGATACTCTCCTTGTTCATCTTTATATAATATAGATTCTAATTCTTTTTTTAAAAGAAGACCATTTTTGAAATAATATATGCCAATAATTGCTAGATTAGAAATATAATTATTTGGTTTTTCTATAAAGTGAGTAATTAATCCTAAAGAATTACACTTAACTACACCAAAAAGATTTGGATTATTAATTTTTTTTGTCCATATAATATTATCATATTCATATTTTCTATTTAATTCGTTTTCAAAATTCTTATTATAAAATAACGTATCAGAAAAAATAATAATTATTGGTCCTACTAAAGAATTTTTTGCTTTTAACAAAGCATCTGCAGTTCCTAATGGATTTTTTTGATAATATATTATTGGATTAATTCCTATATCATTTGATAAATTTATCAAATTCTTTTCAATATTAAAATATTCATTATTATTTTTTCCTATGATAAACACTATTTCATTAATAGAAAATATTTTAATAAGTTTTGATAGACTTTCTAATAATCTTTTTAAAATTGTTTTTCCTGCTATTGGAATAAATGGTTTTGGTATTTTCAGAGTATGAGGATGAAGACGTGATCCTTTTCCAGCCATAGGTATTATAATTTTCATATATTTATTTTTTTATAATATTCCAGTACTTCCAAAACTATCAACTCCTCTGATACTTGAATTTATAGTAGAACATTCTTTCCATTTAATTTCATCTATTATTTTAAATAAATCTATTTTTGCTAAACTATCATTTGGATTAATAATGATTGTTTTATAAAATGGATTTATTATAATAATTTGAATATTATTATTAAGTGTATTCTGATTTTCATCAAATCTTTCATTTTTTTTAATAATATGAACTGTAGAAATAGCCTGTATAAATTCTTTTTTTAATAAAAAAAAATATTTTCCTTTTTTAGGAAATTTAAAAAATAAATCTGTTGGTATTAGTTTCCTCTCCAAAAAATTAATAAAAATAGATTGTTCGATATTTGCCTTTAAAATCACTACTTATTTAATTTTAATTAAATTAATGAATCTTCTTTTTTCTAAGAAAAAAATAGTTAAAAAATATAAAAATTGTAAAATAATATTTAATTCAAGTTTATTTTTATTAGTAATAAATACTAAAAAAATTGAAAATATAAAATAAAATATGATATTTTTTGTTTTTTTTATGCAAAAATTTAGAAGATTTCCTTTTCCCCAAATAAATAAAGTAAATAACATACATCCATAAGATGTAAAAGTTCCCCACGCAGGAATCATAAAATTTTTATTAGAAATATTAATAATAAAAATTATATTAAATAAAAAAGTAATTAAAACCCCTATTAAGGATATATAAGTTCCAATAATCGGTTTATCTATAATTTTATAAGATATAGATAAGTTATTATAAATACCAAGAAAAAGATTCCCCATCATTATTATGGGAATAATAGAAATTGCAATATGATATTTTTTATCTATTAATAATTTCATAAAAATAGATAGATTTCCACATATTAATACATAAAAAATTAGTCCTAATAAAATAAATATATAAGTTATTTCTTCATAATAATATCTAGCATTAGAATCTAGAGATTTTTTAAAAAAAAAAGGTTCAACCCCTAACCTAAAAATTCTTACATATAAACTCATAAAAGATGCAATTTTATAACAAGCAGAATATGCTCCATTAATTTCATCAGAAATCCACCTCTTAATAAGAACTTTATCCATATTTTCATTTATGGAAAATGCAATGGTTCCAAGCATGATAGGGATTCCATAATTTAACATTTTTTTTGCAAGAATTTTATTAAATTTTTTTATTCTTACTTCTTTAAGAAAAATAGGAAAAACTAAAAATAAATTAGTTACAGATGAAATAACATTAGAAAAAAATATAGAACCTGTTTTATCTGTAATAGAATTAACGAAATTAAAAACATAAAAATAACTTTTATAACAGAATAAGTTGTTTTTATAGCAATAAAACATATATATTATAAAAAAAGATTGTATTAATATATTTATCACATTTACACTTGCATAATATATAGCTTTATTATTTACACGCAACCAAGCCATAGGCAGTATACATATTGTATCAAAAAATATAATTAAAAAAAACATAGAAAGATATTCTGGATGATTTTTGTACCCAGAAATATCTGATATCTCTTTTATTAAAAAAGTAGAAATAATAAAGAAAATAGAAGTAATTAATAATTGCATTATTATTCCTGTAGAAAATATAACTTTTTTATTATAATTTTTTTTATATATAAATCTAAAATAAGTATTTTCTAATCCTAAAGAAAGAAATCCTATAATTAAAAAAGATAAAGAATACATATCTGTATAAAGAGAAAATTCTTCTCTTTTTAAAAATTCAGTAAAAATTTTTAAAAAAAAATAATTAACAATTTTTGGAAAAATTAATCCTATAGAATAAATGATTGTTTGTATTGCTAGTTTTTTGTACAAATTCAATATATTTTCATAAAAATTGCTAATTTCTGAAAAAATTATACATAAATTAATTTTTATATAAAATTTTATACAATTTAGTTTTTCATTGAAAATTAAAAGCAGTTATCTTAACTTGTGAAAATTAAATAAGATTAAGAAAATAAAAAATGTATTTTTATAAAAAATCATATAAAAAATCAGAAGAGTTTATTAATTATGCTGTTAAACATAAAAATATTAATCGTTTATTATTAAACGATTATATTAAATATATGACTCCTTATATTGTAGAAGAAAGAAAACTAAATATAGCACAAATGGATGTTTTTTCTCGTTTGATGATGGACCGTGTTATTTTTTTAGGTACTCCTATAGAAGATCAAATAGCTAATATAGTACAAGCTCAACTTTTGTTTTTACAGTCTGTAGATTCTTTAAAAGATATACAAATATATATAAATTCACCGGGAGGTGATGTTTGTTCCGGTTTAGGGATATATGATACAATGCAGATTGTAGAACCTAATGTCTGTACTATTTGTACAGGTATGGCGGCTTCAATGGCTGCTATTATTTTATGTTCTGGAGCAAAAAATAAAAGATCTGCATTAAAACATTCTAGAATTATGATTCATCAACCTATAGGTGGAACTCAAGGTCAAGCATCAGATATTGAAATAACAGCTCGTGAAATTTTAAAGCTAAAAAAAGAACTTTACGAAATCATTTCGAATCATTCTGGTGCTTCTATAAAAAAAGTAGAAAAAGATTCAGATAGAGACTATTGGATGACTTCTGAAGAAGCTAAAGAATATGGAATGATTGATGAAATATTAAAAGGTAAAAATTAAAAAAATGATCACGACAGGATTCGAACCTGTAACCTACTGCTTAGAAGGCAGTTGCTCTATCCTTTTGAGCTACGTGATCTATATATATTTATTTGTCGGGGTAGCAGGATTTGAACCTACGATCTCCTGGTCCCAAACCAGGCGCGATGACCAAACTACGCTATACCCCGATAGCGGAGAATGTGGGATTCGAACCCACGCGGTATTTATAATACCGACAGTTTAGCAAACTGTTCCGTTAACCACTCCGGCAACTCTCCTAAATAAATAAGAAACACAAATCTAAAATAGATCTGTTAAATAAACAAATTAATTTAATTATTAGGATATTCTATTCTAGTATGATATATACTTATTAATTTATCTTTAATGACTTTTTTTATTCTTTCTATTTCTTTCAAAGTTATATCTGAATCAGAAAACTGATTTTCTTTTTTTTGTTTATCTACAATATTTTCTACTAATTTTTCCAAGTCTTCGTTAGATGGATTTTTTATGCTTTTTGAAGCGGCTTCTATAGAATCTGATATCATTACAATAGCAGTCTCTTTTGAAAAAGGTTTAGGTCCTGGATATTGAAATTTTTTTTTATCTATTTTTGGATTAATTTTTTTTTGTTTTTCATAAAAAAAATGAATGATACTATTTCCATGATGAGTTTTTATAAAATCTGTAATAGAATTAGGTAAATGATATTTTTTAGCTAATTCTATTCCAATTGATACATGTCCTAATATAATATTAGCACTTTCTATAGGGTTTAATTTTTCATGTGGATTTAGTAAATTATACTGATTCTCAGTAAAGAATACTGGATTTTTAATTTTTCCTATATCATGATATATTGCTCCTATCTTTACTAGTAAAGAATTAGCTCCAATAGCTACTGCAGCTTCTTCGGCTATATTAGCTACAGTAAGAACATGTTGTAGTGTTCCTGGAGCCTTTTGAGATAATAATCTAAGTATAGGTGTATTAGTGTCCGACAATTCTAATAAAGAAATATCTGAAGTAAGATTCAACAATTTTTCAAAAAGAAATATTAATGGATGAACAAATAATGTTAAAATTCCACTAAAAAAAAATAAATAAAAAGTTTTTAATGATATATTTTCTAGAGTTCCTTCACGAATCAATGTAATCGAAATAAAAGTTATTATATAGGTAACTATTATTTTTCCTACAGCAATAAACAAATTTTCCATTTTATAAATATTTTTGTTCGTTAATAAAACCAGAAATCCTGTAACAATTTCGAGAAGAATAAATTCTAAACTATTTGGTGTAATTAAGGATAGTAATAAAATAGTTGTTAAATGAATAATAATGCTCAGATCAAAATTAAAAAAAACGCGAACACTTATAGGTAAAATACAAAAAGGAATTATATATAATATTTTAGAATCATATTTCAGCGTTAATACTGTTATGATTGATGTAAAAAATATACTAATTATTAAAAAATTAAATTCTCTATCATTATGAAATATTTTATTTTGAAAGTAAAATAAATACAATAAAAATATCGAAAATATAATGCTTATCATTAAAAAATAACCTATCATTTGATGATAGGTTTTCTTTTTATTCCATATTTTTTTTTCATATTCTTTTCTAAAGAAAGATAAAATATGGAATTTATTTTCATTTATTATCTCGTTTTTTTTTATTATATTTTTTCCCTTTACAAAATAGAATTTTATTTTATTAATATTTTTAATTTTATTATTAAAATAATCTTCTGTATATTTTTGATTGTAAAAGAGATTTGGAGTAATAATTTTTTTTAAAAAATTTTTTATTTTTTCTTCTTTATTTTTATTAGAGAAACTTTTTTCAATAAGATCATTTACTTTTTTATAAGTGAAAACTTTTTTGTATGAAATTTCTATTGGTTTGTTTTCTTTTTTTAAAAGAAATATGTTGTTTATATTATTATTTTTTGCAAAGTTTTTGTTTTCTAAATATCCATATTTATAAATAATATTTAACAGATTATTACTTATTTTACAGTAATATTTATTTTTTTTATTTCTTAAAAAGGAATTATTTTTGATAATTTTTTTTATTTTCTTAGATATTTCTTCATTTTTACTAAAAAAAAATTCTTGATTGATTTTAAGATATTTAATTTCCAAATTAATATCCCTTTTACTTTTTGGAACAAAAAAATTAAATGGAGAAAATAAATCTCCATAAGACCAAGTTTTTCCATTGTAAAATTCATATTTAAAAATATCTTTTTTTGGAAAAAAAAACGTTAATAATAAAACTACAACAATTGAAACTAAAATCTTAGATGCAATATTTTTATATAAAAATTTAAAGAAGTTAGCCATTACCTAAAAAATGGAATTATGTGTTTTTTCCGTAAGGAAAAAAATAAAATTAAAACACGTTTTTAATTAATTTTTTAATGATTGGTGTTTTTGTAAAATATTAGACAATAATCTATTTTCATCATTAATACTTTCTTCTAAACAAATAGTAGATTCAGTTCTAAGTACACCTTTAATTTCTCCTATTTTAGAAATAACATCTCTAGCATCTGAAGGATCTTTAGCAATAATTCTACAAAAAAGATTATACTTACCAGAAGTAATATATAATTGAACTATATTGGGTATTTTTTTTAATTCTTCCTTTACTAATTTAGATTCTCTAGAATCTGATAAAATTCCTACAAATGCTATTAAATGAAACCCCAAGGATTCATATCCGATAATTAAGGTGCTTCCTTTTATTATTCCTGCATCTTCTAATTTTTTTACTCTAACATGAACAGTACCAACTGATAGAGGTTTAATTTCTTTACTTATTTGTTTACTTATTTCAGTATATGGAGTTCTAGCATTTATATTTAATTTTTTAACAATAGTATTATCTATTTCGTCTGTATTATATCTTAGAATCATTATTTTATAGTTTAATTTTTTTATATATTTTATTTAATTACAATTTTTTTGTATTTACGATTTACGTATAAATTATTCAATGTTTATACTTAATACAAACACAAATTACATTTTTTGATATTTCTATGATTTTATAAAAAATATTATTAGTATTATGCAATAAATAATGATAATTTCGTGTAATTATTTTTTTAATTAATATATATTCATAAATATATAATATAATTCACAAAACTTTCTACTAATGAAAAAAGATCCTATTATTATGGGGATAGAGTCATCATGTGATGAAACTGCAGTTTCTGTTATTCAAAATAGAAAAATTTTATCTGATATTATTATTCAACAAAGAATCCATAATAAATATGGAGGTGTAGTTCCTGAATTAGCTTCTAGATTACACGATAAAAATATTGTAAAAGCAGTTAATAGGGCGATCTTATTAGCCAGAATAAATATGAATCAAATAGATGCAGTTTCTTTTACTTTAGGACCAGGAATGATAGGTTCTTTATTAATAGGGGCGTCATTTGCAAAGTCATTTTCAATGGGACTACAAATACCTTTATTAGGAGTTAATCATATACAAGCGCATATACTTTCTCATTTTATAAGTGATGCAAATATGAATTATAGTCATCCAAAATTTCCATTTATATCTTTAGTTATAAGTGGAGGACATACTCAAATAGTAAAAATTAATGAATTTTTTCATATGGAAACATTAGGGACTACTTTAGATGATTCTGTAGGTGAAACTTTTGATAAAATTGCTAGAATGTTAGGATTTAGTTATCCTGGAGGGCCTATAATAGAACATTTTTCAAAAAATGGATATGATAAAAGATTTTCATTCTCAAAACCTTTAGTAAAAGGACTAAATTTTAGTTTTAGTGGGTTTAAAAATCATATTTTACAATTTATTAGAAATAATTTAAAAAAAGATCCACTTTTTGTGAAAAAAAATTTACATGATTTATGTGCATCTATACAAAGATGTATATCAGATATTCTTTTAGAAAAAGTAAAAAAAGCCACTCAAGAAAATAATATTTTCAGAGTAACTTTAGTAGGTGGAGTTTCTGCTAACTCAGAAATCAGAAAAATTTTTACGTCTTTTGCAAAGAAGGAAAAATGGGAGGTGTTTCTTTTAAAAAAGAAATATACTACAGATAATGGATCAATGATAGCAATAACAGGAGTTCTTAAGTATGAAAGAAATTTGTTTGATTCTATTCATGTTACTCCATATGCAAAATTCAAAAATTTTTAGTGTATTTTTAAATACATGTGCATATAAAATTTCTATCTCCATATCCATCATTTATACGACTAACTGGGGCCCAAAATTTTCTTTCTTTTACCCAACTTAGTGGATAAGCCGCTTTTTCTCTACTATAAGAATAATTCCACTCATTTTTAGTTAAAATACCTATACTATGTGGAGCATTTACTAAAACATTTTCTTCTTTAGAAAAAATTCCATTCTCAATTTCTTGAATTTCTTTTCGGATAGATATAAGAGTATCAATAAATCTATCTAATTCCTCTTTAGATTCACTTTCTGTAGGCTCTATCATCATACATCCTTCTACAGGAAAAGAGATGGTAGGAGCGTGATATCCATAATCTATCATTCTTTTTGCTATATCTATAACTCCTATACCTATGGATTTAAAATCTCTACAATCTATGATAAATTCATGTGCTACCATATTATTTTTACCTACATATAAAATTTTATAATATTTTTTTAATTTTTCTTTTATATAATTAGCATTTAAAATAGATATTTCTGTACATTTCTTAAGACCATTCGGTCCTAGTAAACGAATGTATGCATAAGATATTGTTAAAATTAAAGAAGATCCATATTGAGAGGAAGAAATAGTTAAATTTTTTTCTTTTTTATTTTCTAAAAATGGATGATTAGGTAAAAATGGTTTTAAATGAGATGCTACACAAATTGGACCCATACCTGGCCCACCTCCTCCATGTGGAATAGCAAAAGTTTTATGAAGATTTAAATGACATACATCTACTCCTAAATCTAAAGGTTTAATTAAACCTACTTGAGCATTCATATTCGCACCATCCATATACACTTGCCCTCCATTTTCATGAACAATGTCTATTATTTTTCTTATATGATTTTCATATACTCCGTGAGTAGATGGATATGTTATCATTAAAACAGATAATGATTCTTTGTTTTCTTTTGCTTTTTTTAGCAAATCCATTTCATCAATAGATCCATCATTTTTTGTTGCTATTGTAAGTACTTTCATCCCCGCCATATTTGCTGATGCAGGATTAGTTCCATGAGAAGAAGAAGGAATTAGAGCGATGTTCCTTTTATTTTTTTTATATTTTCTTGATGAATTTTGATAATTTTTTATTACCATAAGTCCAGCATATTCTCCTTGTGCTCCAGAATTTGGTTGTAAGGAAATTCCATCAAAACCTGTTATTTCCTTTAAATATTTTTTCAAGTTTTTAATTATAAAAAAATAGCCTTTTGCTTGTTCTTTTGGAGAAAATGGATGAATATTTCTCCATTCATATTGGCTTAAAGTAGAAAGTTCCGTACAAGCATTTAGTTTCATAGTACATGATCCTAATGGAATCATTGATTGAGTTAATGAAATATCTTTTTTTTCTAACCTTTTAATATATCGTGTAATTTCATGTTCTGAATAAAACTTATGAAATATTTTGTTTTTCAAAAAACTAGAAGCTCTTATTAAAGAGGAAGGAATTCTATCGAAAATAATAGTTTTGTCATTTATTTTTTTGTATTTTTTTTTATTTTCTGCTTCAGAAAATGTAGAAAGTATGTGATTAAGATCTTTTTGATCTGTTGTTTCATCAATAGTAATAGTTAAGTGGTTATCATCTATGTATCTAAAATTTATTTTTTTTTTATTTGCTATTTCTTTTAACTTTTTTAAATATGTTGATTCAACTTTAATACGAATGGTATCAAAATAAAATCTATTTATCTGAAAAATATTTTTTATATTATTTACTAATAGTGTTTCTAATTTCTTAGTATTTGTATGAATGTAATTTGCTATATATTTTAATCCTTTTTCTCCATGATATAAAGCATACATAGAAGCCATTATAGCTGGTAATACTTGCGAAGTACAAATGTTAGAAGTTGCTTTTTCTCTTTTTATATGTTGTTCTCTAGTCTGTAAAGACATTCTAAACGCCTGATTATTTTCTTTATCTATAGATATTCCTATAATTCTTCCTGGAATAAATCGTTTATACTTTTCATTAGTAGAAAAGAAAGCAGCATGAGGCCCCCCATATCCCATAGGAACACCAAAAGATTGACTAGATCCCACAACAACATCTGCTCCCCATTCTCCTGGTGGTTTTAATAAAGAAAGGGACAACAAATCAGCAGATACTATTACCGATATATTATTTTTTTTTGTATATTCAATTGTTTTACCAAAATCATTAATTTCTCCTAAACAAGAAGGATAAGGTATTAATAAACAGAATATATTTTTTTTATAATATTGAAATATCTTCTCATGAGTATCACATATCATGTTAATTCCAAGTCCAAAACATCTTGTTTTTAGTACAGCTATAGTTTGTGGGAACATTTCATTTGAAACAAAAACATAAGGATTATCTTCTATTTTTATTTTTTTAGTTCTTATTTTTTCTTGATAAATCATAAACATAGCATCAGATGATGCTGTAGCTTCATCAAGCATAGATGCATTACTTATTTTCATTCCAGTTAAATCTGAAATCATTGTTTGAAAGTTTATTAATGCTTCTAAACGTCCTTGAGATATTTCAGATTGATATGGAGTATAAGGAGTGTACCAATTTGGATTTTCTAAGATATTTTTTTGAATAACACTTGGCGTTATAGTATTTTTGTATCCTAACCCTATATAAGAACGAAAAATTTTATTTTTTTTACCTATTCTATAGATATGATTTAAATATTGATATTCAGAAATAGAATTTGGAACATTTAATTTTTTTTTAGAAAGTATTTCTTTAGGAATTGTTTTTTTTATTAAATCTGTAATTGATGAACAATGTAAAATTTTCAACATTTTTTTTATATCATCATAAGATGGTCCAATATGTCTATAATAGAATTTTTTTTTTCTCACGTAATTCACTTTCATACAAAATTAGAAATTGTGTTTATCTTTATAATTACAAATTTAGACAAATTAAATAGAGCATATAAATATTAGAAATAAAATGAAAATAACTATTATTGGGTCAGGGAATGTAGGAGCTTCTTGTGCTAGTTTTTTAGCTCAGAAAAACATAGTAAATAAAATTATTTTATTAGATATTAAGGAAAATATTTCAGAAGGAAAAAGTTTAGATATATCTCAAATGTTATCTTTAATGGAATCAAGAACTGAATTAGTTGGTGTTACTAATGATTATTCTAAGTCAAAAAATTCTGAAATAATAGTAATAACTTCTGGTATTACTAGAAAACCTGGGATGAGTCGTGATGATTTGGTTAATATCAATGCTAACATAATAAGAGAGGTTACAGAAAAATCTATTTTTTTTTCACCAGAAGCTAAATTTATTATTGTTTCTAATCCCCTAGACGTTATGGCTTATGTTAGTTATATCACAGCAAGGATAGATCCTTCTCGTGTTATAGGAATGGCTGGGGTTCTTGATACTGCAAGATATAGATATTTTTTATCAAAAAAATTAAAATTATCATGTCATGACATACAATCCTTATTATTAGGAGGGCATGGGGATACTATGGTTCCCTTATACAGGTATACTTCTGTATCCGGAATTCCAATAAAAGAATTTTTATCCGAAGAAGATAATAATATTATTATTGAAAAAACAAAAAAAGGAGGAGAAGAAATAGTAAATTTACTAGGAACATCAGCTTGGATAGCACCAGGAGCATCTATTGTAAAAATGATAGAATCTATTATAAAAAATGAAAATCGTATTTTTCCATGTTCCGCATTATTAAAAGGAGAATATGGAATAGAAGATATCTATTTAGGGGTACCTGTTGTATTAGGAAAGTCTGGAATTGAAAAAATTATAGAATTAAAATTAAATAATGAAGAAATGAATCTTTTAAAAAGATCAGCTTTTCATGTAAAAAATATGATAAAAAAAGTAAAAGATTTATAGCAAAATTTTTTTATCTTTCTACAAAGATCAATAATTCACCTTCCGAGTAAGATATTTCTATTTTCTTATTACAAGTTTTGTTTCTTATTCCTATTTTTTTACCTATTTTAAAATAATCTTTATTTACTTTATATTTTAATCCTTTAGTTTTTAAATCTTTTGTTAAAGGAAATGGAAAAAGAGAAATTTTCTTATTTTTTTTCTGATAGAAAACAGTTTTTCTATCAGAAAAAAAATAAGAATGGTATTTATCATGGAAGATGATAGATAATTTTTTTTTATATTTCAGAGCCGTAGATAAATTTCCCAAAAAATGATCTTGTTCTCTTCCACTACCACCCCAAACATCTATGTTAAGGTATCCTTTTCTATAAATAATATTTAAAGCTTTATCAAAATCTGTATATTTTTGGTTATAAGTGAAAATAGTTTTTTCTAATGTAATATCTTTTTTTGATATTGAATCAAAATCTCCAATTATATAATCAATAGAAATACCTGATTTAGTTAAATAATAAAAAGCTCCATCAACAGAAAATATTTTTTCATAAAAAAAAGTTTCTTCATAAGAAAGAGAAGGGGGTTCTCCATTAAGAAATAATCCTACTTTAGGTCCTTTAAAACGATGATTCATTTACATTTTTATTAATAAAACGATTTCCTAAATAAATCTTTTTTACTACAGAATCTTCCATTATTTCTGAAGTAGTTCCATGTTTAAGCAATTTTCCATTAAACATTAAATAAACATGATTAGTTATCATAAAAATATCTTGGACATTATGATCCGTAATTAAAATACCTATATTCTTTTTTTTAAGAGAATGAATAATTTTTTGCAAATCCTCTGCAGTTATAGGATCTATTCCTGAAAAAGGTTCGTCTAAAAGAATAAACTTAGGATTTATTGCTAAACATCTAGCAATTTCAGTTCTTCTTCTTTCTCCACCTGATAGAAGATCTCCTCTATTTTTACGTACATTTTGTAATCCTAATTCTTTAATTAATTTTTCTGCTATTTCTTTTTTATTTTTTTTAGAATGTTTATCTTGCATTTCTAATATACATAAGATATTATCTTCTACAGATAGTTTTCTGAAAATAGATGGTTCTTGAGATAAATAACCTATTCCATTTCTAGAACGTAAATGCATTGGATAATCTGTAATATCTTGTTCATTAAGAAAAATTCTACCTTTAGTAGGTTTAATTACTCCTACTATCATGTAGAAACATGTTGTTTTTCCTGCTCCATTAGGCCCGATTAATCCTATAATTTCTCCTTGAGATAATTGAAAAGAAACATTTTCAACAACATATTTTTTTTTATATTTTTTGTATATATTTTTAATTATTAAATTTAGGTTTTTCATATAAATTATTTTTAATTTGTGTTGTAGAAAATTTTTCTATTAATTTTGTTAAAAATATTTTATGCTATGATAAATAGTTTTATAAAAAAATATACTATAATTTTTTTTATTAGTTTTTTTGCATTTTCTTACTCTAATTCCACTAATATCGTAAAAGTAGGAAAAGAAAAATTGGAAAAAATAGGAGAAATACCAGTTATAATAGGAAATGATATTATTTTTTCCAAGGAAATTATAAAGAATTGCAAATTGAATATTTTAAATGAAATTTTCATTAAAAGATTAATGTTATATTATGCAAGAAAAGATCCATATCTAAAAATAGATGATAAAGAATTAAAATTACAGTATCAAACATTATTTTCTGAATTTATAAAAAAAAACAGAAATATAAATTTATCTCAAGAAGATGAAGATTTAGTTGATATGATTAAAAATGATCAATACATAAGAAGTTTTTATAAAAAAAAAACAGATGATATTGAAGTAAGTCCTAAAGAAGTAAGAGATTTTTTTAACAAAAATAAAAAGGGAAAATTTTTTATTCCAAAGAAATTATGTATTTCTTGCATAATTTTTTCTCCAAGGTTTAGTAATATAAAAAAGAGAAAAATTATAAATTTTCTACATAATATTAAAAATAATTATAATAAATATAATAAAATAAACTATTTTAATATTGGAAATTTACCTTTAAATGAAATATTCATAAAAAAATTAAAAATAAGTTTTCTTCCAGAAGAATTTAAAAATGTTATTAATAATTTAAAAAAAGGAGAAATATCTGATCCTTTTGAAACAGAATTAGGATTTCATTTGATAAAATTAGAAAATAAGATAGGAGATGAAATAGATATAAAACATATTTTAGTGAGATATAAATATGATAAAAATATGCTATACAATACTAAATTATTTGCAAATCTAATCAGAAAACGTCTTCTTAATGGAAAAATATCTAAAAATAAGATACAAAACACTTCTATATTGGAAAATATATGCGTATATGAAAATGATTTATCAAAAAATATGAAAAAAGCATGTCGTTTTTTAAAAAAAGGTAAAATATCATATCCTTATGAAGACACTATAGATGGGAAAAAAATATTTTTTATTATTAAATTATTAGATGAAATACCATCTCGTCCTATATCTATAGATAAAGATTATATAATATTAGAAAATCTTGTAAAAGAAATTAAGAAAAAAGAAAAAATAAAAAATTGGTTAAAAGGAGTATTAGATAAAACTTATATTAGAATGAATTGTTCCTCTTAATAATTTTAAAAGATTCTTTGTATAAACTTGCGTAATAGCCATTTAAGTTAATTAATTGATCATGAGTTCCATTCTCGATAATATATCCTTTATATATTGCAAATATTTTATCTGCATTTTTTAATGTAGAAAGCCTATGAGTTATAATTATAGAAGTTTTTTTCCTAGTTAAAATCTCTGTTGCTTTATATATTATTTTTTCTAACTCCTTATTAAGTGAAGCAGTAGCTTCATCTAATATTAAAATTGAATAAGGATGCATTTGAACTCTTAAAAAAGAAATTAATTGTTTTTCTCCGAGGGAGAGAATCCCACCTCTTTCTTTAACTATATATTGATATCCGTTAGGTAATGAATTTATAAAATTATGTATTCCTATTTTTTTTGCCATATTTTTTACTTTTTCAATACCAATAGATGAGTCACCTAAAGTAATGTTATTCATGATAGAATCATTAAATAAAAATGTATCTTGTGATACTACTCTTATATGATATCTTAAGTTTTTCAATTCAATATCTTGTATTAAACGTCCATCAATCAATATTTTTCCTTCTTTTATTTCATATAACCTAGAAATTAAATGTGTAATTGTAGATTTTCCAGAACCAGTAGCTCCTACTATAGCTACTTTTTCTCCTGGTTTTATTTCAAAAGAAATTTTATTTAAAACCATTTTATCATTATTCATATATGAAAAGCTAACATTATTAAATATAATATGTCCTTTTAATTTTTTTAAGTATAATTTTCCATTATTAGAAATTATTTCCTCAGAATTCAATATAGAAAATATCCTTTCTATTCCAGCTATACCTCTTTGTATAATGTTAAACCGGTCTGCAATTTGTCGCATTGGACGAAAAAGAAGATATATAAAAAAAATAAAAGCAATAATTTTACCTGGTTGAATATTATCTTTACCAATAGCGTAAATTCCACCATAAAATATGACAATGCTTATTGTAAAAGCAGATACTAATTCTACTATTGGAAAAAAAATAGAAAAATAAAAAATGGTTTTAAAATGAGCTTTCATTAAGCTATAATTAATAGATTTAAATTTTAAATATTCTTCTTTTTCTTTATGAAAAAGTTGTATAATAGACATACCTATAATATTCTCTTGAAGGAAACTATTTAAACGAGATGAATACATTCTTTCTTCATGAAATGTTTTTTTTAATGTTTTTTGAAAAAAACGAGTAATAAAATACATAAAAGGAATTGTTAAAGAAACAATAAAACATAATTTTTTATGTACTGTATACATCATAATTATGATCATTATAATTCTTAAAATATCTCCTGAAACAAGTAATATTCCATCATTAAATATTACAGTTATGGTTTCTATATCAGAAATAGAATGAGAAATTAATTTTCCTATAGGAGTTTTATTAAAAAAAGAACTACTAAAATATAGGAATTTATCGAATAACAAAATTCTAATTTTTTCAATTACATTTTGTGCTAAAATATTAGATAAGTATAATAAAACAAAATGAAATACACTTTCTAAAAAAAGAAGAAATATTATTAATATTATTATATTTTTTAATCCAAGGAAATCTTTATATAAAATATAAGAATCTATAGCTTTTTGAACTAATTTTGGACGATAAGCGGAAATAAAAGATATTAATATAGAAGTAAAGATTGTTGATATTAAAATAAATTTATAATTTAAACTAATTTTAATAAGTTCCTTTAAGGAAGATCTTTTATTCTTCAATTTTTTCTTCATAAAAAATGTCTTCTGGGTAAAGAATTTTAGTAAGAAATAAGCCATATGGAGGAACTATAGACTTAGAATAATCGTAGTTTATTTTTTTAAATTGCATGATTTTAATAAACTCATCGATATCAATTTTCTTTCTTCCTACATCTAAAAGAGATCCAATTATAAATCTAACCATAGATCTCAAAAACCTATTAGCTTCAATAGTAAAATAAAAAATATTTTTTTTAAATGACCAATAAGATTGATATATATGACATATGTTATTTTTATTACTAGAGTTTTTTTTACAAAAAAAACTAAAGTCTTTGTAATCCATTAAAATTTTAGAAGCTTTATTCATCTTTTTATGATCTAATGAATAAAAATAATGCAAACATACATCATGATAAAATGGATTTTTTTTATATGTAAAAAAATATTTATAAGTTCTACTTATAGCATCAAATCTAGCATGAACATAATTTTTAACTTGAAAAATATTATTTACTCTAATAGAATTAGGTAAGAATATATTTAATTTATACAAAAAATCACTATGAATTTGATTTTCGTAATCAAAATGTGCAAACATTTGTTTAGCATGTACTCCTGCATCTGTCCTTCCAGCTCCTATTATATTTATAGGTTTTTTTAATAATTTTGATAAACAATATTCTATTGTCCCTTCTACGGTTTTTACTTTCTTTTGGATCTGCCATCCATGAAAATTTTTTCCATTATAAATTAATTCTATAAAAAACCTCAATTATTTATTTTGACTTTATTTAGACTATCTATAATTATAGAACATCCTTTTAAAATTTCTTTTTCTGTAATGGTTAATGGAGGAGAAATCCGTAATGAATTTTTATTTAATAAAAAAGGAAATAAAATTAATCCATTTTTTAAACAATATTCCAATATTTTTCTAACATAATTTGAATTTTTCAATTCAATAGATAAAAGTAACCCTTTTCCATTAATATTTTTAATTTTTTCATGAATTAAGTGTTTTCTAATTAATTTTTCTTTCATTGAAACTTTTTTAATTAAATCAGAATTTACAAGTTGATTTAAAGTACATAGAGATGCAGAAGCAGAAATAGCATTTCCTCCAAATGTAGTTAAATGTCCCAGTGGAATAGTATTACAAAAAGTTTTCATAATTTTATTAGATGACACGAATCCACTAATTGGCATACCTCCACCCATAGCTTTTCCCATTATCAATATATCGGGAATAATTCCATAATGTTCAAATGCAAAAAGTTTTCCTGTTCTTCCAAATCCAGTTTGTATTTCATCAAGTATCATTAAAACTCCTTGAGAGTTACATAAATCTCTAATTTTTTTTAAAAAAGAGATATTAGGTAATATTACTCCAGAAGAACATTGAATAGTTTCTAAAATAATACAAGCTGTTTTTTCAAATATAGAATCAGATAATTCTTCTATATTATTATAGTTAATAAATTTTACTAAAGGAATAAGAGGGCGAAAGTATATTTTTTTATTTTCATCTCCCATAACACTCATAGCCCCTTGAGTACTTCCATGATAGGATAATTTACAAGAAATAATCTGTTCTCTTCCTGTATAAGCTTTAGCTAATTTTAATGCTCCTTCAACAGCTTCAGTTCCAGAATTTACTAAATAAGTATTTTCAAGAGGAAATGGAAGAATATTCGCTATTTTTTTACATAATGTTACACAAATTTCCTGTATAAATTCTCCGTAAACCATAGTATGTAAATATTTATCTACTTGTTTTTTTATAGCTTTTTTTATTTTTTTATTTCCATGTCCTAATACATTTACAGAAATTCCTGCTACAAAATCTAAATATTTTTTCCCATTTTTTCCATAAATATAATTACCATCAGCATGGTCTACTATAATTTTCATTGCAGTAGGGTTTACTTGAGCTTGGTATTTAATAAAATCATTTTCTATTTCCATAATTTTTTGTAATTAATGAAATATAGTTTTCTTTATATTATTTTCTGACATTATTATATGAAATACGAAAATATTAAAAATTAAATAGAAAAATAACTACTATAAATAATATTTATTAAATAATATTTATTCTTAATAAATTATAAATAGAATAAACTTTTAGATAAAAAAAATGATTTTTTTAATTAAAAATGAAAATAATTTTTTCTATATGAAATTTTTTTTAATTTATTATTAAATTTGATAGATCAATAGAAAAGTTTTTTCCATCAAATTTTTCATTTTTAATCAAAATAACCGGATTTCCAAAAAGTTTAATCTTCTTTTTTGAAGAATCAAATATTAATAATTTACATTTTACTTTAATATATTTATTTAAAATAAAATTTTTAACAGATAATATATGAATTAAATATGAAAAATTTTTTTTTACATAAATTTTTATAACATCTGCATGAATAGAAACTGAACTTTTTTTATATTTTATATCAATATTTGGTTCTTCTTTCAAAAAAAGAAATTTTTTATTTAAATCAAATATTCCAAATCCTTTTTTAAATAATAAATAAAATTTTTCTTTTTTATTATTTTTATTAATCAATGATAAATGATTAAATGATATTTGTCTTTTTTTTTGATCAAAAATAAGAAAGTTTCCTATAAAAACTTTTCCGTTATAATATATTTTATAGTTTTCTCTAAAAATAAATCTTTTTTTTTGTAAAAAAAAAGACATTTTTTTAGAGGATATAAAGTTATTACTTGAATCTAAGTTATTTTTATTATTTTCTTTTTTTATTATACAAGTAGTATAAAAATTTATTATTTTTTTTTGGAATGAATATTCTATAGCATTGGAATATATAATATAGTTTTTATCAAATATTTTAACTCCATCTTTTAATTCTACTTTTTTTTTATTTTCATAAAAAATTCCTTTTTTACTATATATATTTAATTTATTATAGTTAATAAAAGCTCCATTTTTATAGAACAATTTTTTAGATTTTAAATCATATTCTAAAATATTAGTTTTTAATTTTATATTATTATGATAAAAAATAACGTGATTAATAGCTTGAAATAATTTTTTTTTTAAAAAAAAGTTAATGGTATGTGCAAATAGTTTAGTATTTTTTTGATATAATTTTGATCTACCTGAAAATCGTAATATAGAAGATGGTCTACTTATATATTCTATTTTTTTAGAAAAAATTTTACTTTTTTTTGATATTAACTTAACTTTTCCGTATCCATAAAATTTATTTATTTTTTTATAATAAATAGCTTTATCACAAAAAATATGATATTCATTATATTTTAAATGTATTTTTCCTATCAAAAAAAGAAATTTTTCATTTTTTTGTACAGAATCAACATGTATAAGTTCTATATTTTTGCAAAATACTTTGTTGATAAATAATAAAAAAAATAATAAAATTATCAAGAAGTAATTCTTTAGAAAAAGAATTTTATTCATTGTTAATAAATGCAATCATAGATATTTCTATATTAGCATTTTTAGGTAGTCCATTTACTTGAATAGTTTCTCTTGCTGGGTAATTTTTATTAATAAAAAATTTTGAATAAATTTTATTGATTTTTTCAAAATTATTCAA
Organism: Blattabacterium cuenoti; assembly: GCF_014252055.1. Taxonomy (GTDB): domain Bacteria; phylum Bacteroidota; class Bacteroidia; order Flavobacteriales; family Blattabacteriaceae; genus Blattabacterium; species Blattabacterium cuenoti_D. The sequence continues at coordinate 17,619 of NZ_CP059208.1, read as the reverse complement.
TTTTTTTACAAAAATTGTGGTTTTTATAATATTTTGAAAACCAATTTTATTTTCTGATAATATAATTCCTATATTTTCCATAATATTTTTTGTTTCTATTTCTATATCATTTTCTATCTTTTCAGCTATTTGTCCGGAAATAAACAAAAATTTTTCACAAAGTACACATGTACTATATGGCCCATAAGATGGAATTTTTTCTATTGAAATTTTTTTTAAATTCATGAGAGTATAATTTTTTCTACAGTTTTCCAATTTATCTTAAAAAAGATAATCTTTTGTAAGATAATATTTTGAATATTGCTCACTCTTCTATATTAATATTTATTATTTAAAAACGTAATCTACTATCGGATATATTTTTTATCCTTATATAACTTTTTATTTTTATCTTTTTATTTTTATAATGTTATTATAATATATAATGAAATATATAATGATAAATTTATTTTCAATCTAAATGATAATCAATAATTTATTTCAAATATTGATTTTTTTTATCTTTAATTTATCTATACATAGTCCTAATATTTCTAAAATTGTAAAGTTAAATATGGGATGATTTTTGTTTGGAGTTATTTCACACATAGGTTCTAAAGCAAATCTACGTAAATGGAATAAAGGATGTGGAATGGTTAAAATTAAGCTATGTATGATAATGTTATCATAAAATATGATATCTATATCAATTTCTCGATCTTGATAACCTTCTTTTTTTTTCTTATTTTCTCTTCCTATAAAAAATTCTATATTATGAATTTCTTGGAGAAGACACATCGGATTAAGACTAGTTTTTATATGTAAAGCCCTATTATAGAATGGATATGTATTTTTATTCATATTCCATGCTTGACTTTCAAAGTAAGAAGATTTTTTAAGAATAGTCCCAATATTATTGGATATCAAAGATAATGAATTTTCTAAATTATTTTTTCTATTTTCTTTATTGCTTCCTTGTAATAAAAAAATATGATGCTCTTGCAAAATCGAAAAATTTTCGTTAATATACAGTTTTATTTAGAAAAATACTTTTTTCTTCAAAAAATATCAATGACATTAGTAGTAGATTTTATAAAAAATCTCTTTACTCAAGAAATAGCGATAGATTTAGGAACTGCTAATACTTTAATTATGCATAACAATAAAGTTATTGTAGACTTACCTTCTATAATAGCCATAGATGTAAGAACAAAAAAAGTCCTAGCAGTAGGAGAGGAAGCAAAAAAAATGCAAGGGAAAACTCATGAAAATATTAAAATATATAAACCGTTAAAGGATGGAGTAATTGCAGATTATCAGATAGCAGAATTAATGATAAGAGAATTCATTAAAAAAGTTCCAGGAATAAATAATAAATTTTTTACTCCATCTCTTACAATGGTTATTTGTATTCCTTCTGGAATTACAGAAGTAGAAAAAAGAGCTGTAAAAGATTCGGCTCAACATCTAAATGCTAAAGAAGTTTATCTTATTGAAGAGCCTATGGCGGCTGCTATAGGTTCAGGGATATCAGTAACAAAAGCAGAAGGTAATATGATAATTGATATAGGAGGAGGTACTACTGAATGTGGAGTTATAGCTTTAGGAGGTATAGTATGTCAAAGATCTATAAAGATAGCTGGAGATGTGTTTACAAATGATATAGCTTATTTTCTTCGTACTAAGTATAATTTATATATAGGAGAAAGAACTGCAGAAAAAATAAAGATAGATATAGGAGCTGCAATGGAGACTATTGATTCTCCACCTAAAGAAATTCATATACAAGGAAGGGATCTTCCAACAGGAAAACCTAAGGAAATGAATCTTTCTTATAAAGAAATTATTCCAGCACTTGATAAATCAATTTTACGAATTGAAGATGCAGTTATGGAAACTCTTTCTATGACTCCTCCAGAACTTGCAGCAGATATTTATAAGACAGGAATTTATATGGCTGGTGGTGGATCTTTATTAAGAGGATTAGATAAAAGAATTTCAAAAAAAACGGGATTACCAGTTTCTTTAGTAGAAGATCCATTAAGAGCAGTAGTAAAAGGAACAGGAGTAGCTTTAAAAAATATTGATAAATTTACGTTTTTAATGAAATAGAACTTATTTATGCGTGAATTTTTTAATTTTTTTTTTAGATGTCGTTTTTTTATTTTATTTATTTTACTTGAATCTACAGTTGCTTTTTTTTCATTTTCAAATTTTGAAATTAAAAAATACTTTTATACAGGTTCTTCTAATTTAATAATTGGAAATATTTATAGTTATATTCATAAATTAAGTAGTTATTTTTTGTTAGATATTGAAAATAAAAGATTAATAAATGAAAATAAAAAATTACGAAACGAAAATTTATCTCATAAAATAAAAAAAATATCTCAAGATTTTAAAGGAGAAAATATAGAATATTTACAACAGTATATTTTTACTCCCGTAAAAATTGTGAATAATACTATAAGTGAACGAGAAAACTATATAACAATAAATAAAGGGAGTATAGATGGAATTAAAGCAGATATGGGAATTATATTTCCTAATGGAATTGCAGGAATCGTCACAAAAACATCTCCACATTTTAGTGTAGCAATATCTCTTTTAAACCCAAAAATTAAAGTGAATGCAAGATTAAAAAAAAATAAATATTTTGGTACAATTACTTGGGATGGAGTAGATTATAAATATCTAATTTTATATGACATTCCAAAATATTCTATTATACGAAAAGGGGATATCGTAGAAACAGACGGAAAATCTGGAACTTTTCCTGAAGGAATTGCAATTGGTGAGGTTTATTCTTATCAATTTAATCAAGAACATGCTAATTATATTATAAAAGTAAAATTACTAGAAAATTTTTCTACTATAGAAAGTGCTTATGTAGTAAAAAATTTATTTAAAAAAGAATGGGAAGAACTTCAACTTTATCAAGTTGATAAATAAATTAATGATTTCTATTATAAATTTTTTTATTTATATTTTTCTTTTTCTTATAGTTCAAATATTTATACTAAAATATTCATTTTTTTTAGGAAATTATTCTATTTATATATATATCTTATTTGTTCTAGTATATCCATATAATAATAATAAAAAATATAAATTTTTAATTTTATCTTTTTTTATAGGATGGATCATTGATAATTGTATAAATACTTCCGGTATTCATATTTTTTCTACTACTTTATCTGCATTTCTAAGATTAAAATTTTTACAATTTTTTGATGGAAACAATTTTATTGATGAAAATAATTTTTCTATTTATAAGTTGCCTATTGTTAGACAAATATTTTATATATTTTCTTTAGTTTTTACACATTATATTTCTTTATTAATATTACAATTATTAAAAGGAACTTATTTTAATAAAATAATTTTATTTAGATTCATATTGAGTAGTATTTTTACTGCTATTTTATGTATTATATACTTTTTTTCAAAAAGATTAACCATTGAAAAAACTATATAAGTTTTACATTTTATTAACCATTATAGGTGTAATTTTTATATTTAGGTTATTTTATATACAGATATATACTGAAAAATATATTTTAAATGCTTTTAACACCTCTATAAAGCAAGAGATTATTATTCCAGAAAGAGGATCAATTTTTGATAGAAATGAAAATTTATTAGTTTTTAATAAATCTATTTATGAATTAATAGTTATTCCAATACTTATTGATGATAATTTTAATATTATTGAGTTTTGTAATCTTGTAGGAATTAAAAAAAACACGTTTTATAAAAATTTAGAAAAAGCAAAAGATTATTCTAAGTATTTGCCTTCTGTATTTTTACCATTTATATCAAAAGATAAATTTGCATCTATACAAGAAAAATTATATAAATATAAAGGATTTGATTGGACGAAAAGATCTATCAGAGATTATAAAGTAGAAAGTTCTGTTAACGTTTTAGGATACATAGGAGAAGTTACAACAGAAGATATAGAAAAAGAATCTAATTATTATCAAATAGGGGATTTTATTGGATGGGCAGGAGTAGAAAAATCTTATGAAAAAATTTTAAGAGGGAAAAAAGGAGTAAAATATTGGATAAGAGATAGAAAAGGTTGTATAATAGGAAGTTATAATAATAGAAAAAATGATGTGAAAGCTATTAGTGGAAATGATCTTTCTCTCACTATAGATTGGACCTTACAAAGGTATGCAGAACAACTCATGTATCAAAAAAAAGGAGGAATTGTTGCTATAAATCCAAGGAATGGAGAAATTTTGTCATTAGTATCTAGTCCTATAAATAACCCAAATTTGTTTATAGGAGTAAATAGATCCAAAGAATTTCAAAAATTAATGGAAAATACAATAGACAATCCTTTATTTGATAGAACTACACAAGCACGTTATCCACCAGCATCACCATTTAAATTACTAACGGAATTAGCTGGTCTTCAAATGGGGGTAGTTAATACTAATACAACTTTTATTTGTTATAAAGGATTTAAATATGGAAAAAAAAGAATTCATTGTCATTCTGGTATTCATGGAATTCCTATAGGAATAGAAACAGCAACTGCTGTTTCTTGCAACAATTATTTTGCACAAGTTTATAAACGTGTAATAGAAAAATATCCTAAAAATTTAACAAGAGGAGTTAATGAATGGTGTAATATTATTAAAAGTTTTGGATTTGGAAATTATTTATCTAATGATTTAGCTACAGGAGAAAAAGGAATAATCCCTTCTGGTGATTACTATAACAAAAAATATGGAATAACAAAATGGAATGCTATTACTATTATTTCTAATAGTATAGGACAAGGAGAAATTAATGTCACACCTATTCAATTAGCAAATATGGTTTGTGCTATAGCAAATAAAGGTTTTTTTTATACTCCACATATTGTTAAATGTATAAATCATAAACCTATATCTAATCCAAATTATACTGTAGCTAAATTTACCAAAGTAAAAAAAAAATATTTTCAATTTATTATTAATGGAATGGAAAAAGTTTTTATAATTGGAACAGGAAAAAAATTTAAATGCTCAGACGTTAGAATGGCAGGAAAAACAGGAACATCTCAAAATTTTATAAGAATTGATCATAAAGTAATTTCTTTACCTGATCATTCTATTTTTATTTTGTTTGCACCAGTAGAAGATCCAAAAATAGCTATTTCTGTCATAATAGAAAATGGTGGGTATGGTTCTAGATGGGCAGGTCCAATTGCAAGTTTAATTGCAGAGAAATATATTAAAAATAATGTAAATAGAAAAAATCTTGAAAAAAAAATAATGAATTCAGGATTACAAAAAGTATATAATACTATAGCAAAAATAAAAAAAAATTCTTTTGATAAAAAGAAATAGAGTATTATTAAAAAACATTGATTGGAAAATAGTGATGATTTATATCATTATGATTTTCTTTGGAAATATTAATTTATATTCTGTATCACATGAAAAAGCAGAGAAACAATTAGTATGGATTTTTTTTAGTTTTATTTTTATATTAATTATTTTCTTATTTAAACCTTCACATTATAAATATATAACTCCAATATTTTTCTTATTCACATTTTTTCTTTTAATTGGAGTTTTCTTCTTTGGTAAAAATATTAATGGGGCAAGATCTTGGTATGTTTTTGGTCCTATTAGTTTCCAGCCTTCTGAACTATCAAAAATATCAACATCTTTAATGGTAGCTCATTTAATAAGTCAAAATAATAATATAAAAAACAACAAAAAAGTATTAGTATACATACTAATTATAATAATGATTCCTTCTTTTTTAATTTTTGTTCAACCAGATCCAGGCTCTTCCATAATATTTTCTTCTTTTATTTTAACTCTGTATAGAGAAGGACTTCCTATTTATTTTATACTTTATTTTTTGTTTTCTATTTTTTTATTTATTATTTCGTTAAATATATCTTTTTGGATTATAGGTTTTTTTTTATTTTTTATTTTCGTTATTATTATTCTTTCGAAGAAAAATCTCTCTTTATTAAAGATATTTTATTATCTTTTTTTATTCATAAATTTTTTTGTTATTTCAATTATTTCGCCATTTTTCTTTAAGGAATTTTTAAAACAACATCATAAAGATAGAATTAATATTCTATTTAAAAATGAATTTAATAAAAAATATAGGGATAATGTAGGATATAATCTATTATATTCAAAAACAGCTATTGGTTCAGGAAAATTATTTGGAAAAGGATATAAAAAAGGAACTGTAACAAAAGGAAAATTTGTACCTGAACAACACACTGATTATATTTTTTGTACAGTTGGAGAAGAATGGGGGTTTGTAGGGAGTGTAACTTTTATTATATTTTATTTATTATTTATTAGCCGTATTTATTTTTTATCTGAAAGACAAAAAGACCATTTTGGAAGAATATTTGGTTATTCTATTGGAAATATTATTCTTGTTCATTTTATTATTAATTTGGGGATGGTAATGGGGCTTTTTCCTACGATAGGAATCGTATTACCATTTTTTAGTTATGGGGGGTCATCTTTATGGTCTTTTACTATTTTATTGTTCTTATTTATAAGAATAGATGCATCAGACCAAAATACTTTTCTTTAAAATTTTTTCTTTAAAATTTTTTCTTTAAAATTTTTTCTTTAATTTAACAAATATTTTTTAAGGGGCTGATTATGGAATTGACAGCAAGATTAGTTCTAAAAGATAGCATACCGTGTCATGTAATGTATTACACGTAAATAAAGCATTACAAATATATAAACGGCGAGAAACAATACGCTTTTGCTGCTTAATGTAATTTCATTATAGCTTTATCTGCAAAATGCAGAAGCAAAATATCTCTCGGAAATTCTTCCTTATAATTTCTGATATAAGAGATACAAAAAAATATTAAGGATAAGGGAAATATATGATTCTAAAATTTTCTAAAATAAAAATATTGAATCTATGGTTTTTATAATTTAAGATCCAAAAATTAAAATAAAAACTGAAAAAAATATTTTTGGATAAGTATGTAGAAGTCTTTTAAACTTCTTGTTTGGACGCGGGTTCGATTCCCGCCAGCTCCACATTTTTTATTTGCCTTATTAATTATTGAAATATTAAAAAGAAAAAATAGTAGAATTCAATTTTTCATATGTAGTATTTTATCAGGTCTTTTATTAGGATTTGGATGGCCTACGGATGGAAATCCTATCTATTTATTTATAGCTTTTGTTCCTTTATTATATGTAGAAGTAAATTCTAATCTTTCTCTTTCATACATTTTTTTGTTTTCTTTTATTACATTTTCAATATGGAACTCTATAGCCACATGGTGGTTATCTTATGCACGAAGAAGTGATGGATCTTTTGCTTTGGAGGCTTATTTAATTCCAGTATTTTTTAATTCTTTTTTCATGTCAATTATTTTTACTTTTTATTCATATCTCAAGAGATATACAAGAAGTAAAAATATAGGATATACATTATTAATTTGCTTATGGATATTGTTTGAAAAACTCCATTTAGAGTGGGAATTATCTTGGCCATGGCTAAATTTAGGAAATGGATTTTCTAATCGTATTGAATGGATTCAATGGTATGAATATACTGGAACTTTAGGGGGTACTATATGGATATGGATAGTAAACATTGGATTTACTGAATCTATTCTAAAATATAAAAAAAATAAAAATATACTTGTATTATATAATGGTTTATTATTTAACATAGGAAAAATATTTTTTCTAATTTTTATTTCAAATCTTATATATATGAAATATGAAGGTAAAGACTATAATAAACATATAGAAATATTGATATTACAACCTAATATTGATCCATATTATAGAAAATATAATATATCAACAAAAAATGTAATTCTTAATTTAAAAAATTTAATAAATAAGAAAATTTCTAAAAATCCTGTAATCATAATAGCTCCTGAAACTACATTTCCAGGAAATGGAAATAAAATTCCAATAAATAATATAAATAAAAATCATATAATTTCTTTTTTTAGAAATTATCTAAAAAAAAAATATCCAAAAACTATTTTTATAACAGGAGCAGAATTATTTATTTCATATAATAAAAATAATAGGAGTGAAACATCTATTCCTATCATTTTTAAAAATTCCAGTAAAATACAATGGATAGATATTTTTAATTCAATTATTCAAATTTCTCCTTCTAAAAAGATAGAATTTCATCATAAATCTAAATTAGTACCAGGTGTAGAGACTTTCCCATATAAAAAAATTTTTTTTCCTATATTAGGAAATATTTTACTTAATTTCGGGGGAACTACACTAGAATTAGGAAAACAAAAAATTCCTAATATTTTTATACATCCTTATTCAGGAGTTAAAATAGCACCTATTATATGTTATGAATCTGTTTATGGAGAATACGTATCTTCATTTTTAAAAAAAAATGCTCAATTGATTGTTATTATCACAAATGATGGTTGGTGGAGTAATTCACAAGGACATAAACAACATTTATATTATGCTCGTCTAAGAGCTATTGAAAATAGAAAATTTTTAGCTAGATCAGCTAATACAGGAGTATCTTGTTTTATTGATGAAAAAGGAGAATTTTTATCTTCTCTTCCTTATGGAAAAAGAGGATTTTTGTATAAGAGAATACCTATAAATAATAAAATAACTTTTTATATAAAACATGGAGATTATATTTTTAATATAAGTCTATTTTTCACAATAGTAATTTTATTATACATTATTATAATCATTCGTAATAATAAAAATTAATTATTTATTATATTAAATGCTTCACCTATATATTTATTTATATCTCTAGATATTAAAGATTGTTGACTAAATTTTTTTGATGCTATATCTCCAGATAATCCATGTAAATAAACTCCCATTATACATGATTTTCTTGGAGAATACCCCTGAGATAAAAAACTCATGATAATTCCAGAAAGAACATCTCCACTTCCTGCAGTAGACATACCTGGATTTCCAGTAGTATTGAAATAAATAACTCCTTTTGGAGTAGAAATAATTGAATATGCCCCTTTTAAGATAATAAAAATTTTATATTTCTTAGAAATTTTCCTAAGCATATTTAATTTATGGTATTCATTTTTCCATAATCCAAATAGTCTGCTAAATTCCTTTGGATGTGGAGTTATAATAGTATTTTCTGGAAGAAAATTTAATAATTCTATCCGTTCAGATAATATATTTATTGCATCAGCATCTATAATCATAGGAATGGAATTATCTTTATTTTTTAAATAATTTTCTAGAGCTTTTATAGTTTTATAATTTTTTCCCATTCCCATTCCTATACATATTGCGTTTATATCATTTTTAATAATAATTTCACTTAAATATTTTTCATTATTTGTTTTTATAATAGCCTCTGGAAGAAGTGTTTGTATTATTTGATATCCACAACTTGGAACATAAATAGTTAGTTTTCCTATTCCGGAACGAAGACTAGCTTCTCCAGAAAGAGCAACAGCTCCTATCATTCCATAACTACCTCCTATAATAATTCCATGCCCATAATTTCCTTTATGAGAAAACTTTTTTCTTTTATTATTTTTATTATTCAACAAAGTATTAATATATATTTCATCAACAAGAATATTTTTTGTATTCATTTTTTGTAAAAAATGATGATTCCATCCAATATCTAATAAATACCATTTTCCAATATAATCAACATAGCTCGGAAACAAAAAAGGTAATTTTGGTGTTTGAAAACTTAAAGTATGAGTGGCCTTTATAATAGTTTCAAAATTATTTTGACTTTTTTCCATAAGTAATCCAGAAGGAATATCTATAGATATAACACATTTAAATTTATTTTTATTATTTATGTGATAAAAAAAAGATTTCCAATATTTATTTTTTATAATCCTATTATAACCTATTCCAAATATTGCATCTACTAAATAACTTTCATTTTTATCTAATGACGGAAACTCAACTTTTTCATAAATATTTCGTAATTCAACACCATATTTTAATGCTTTTTTCTTACTGATTAGAAAATCTTTTGATGAATTATTAGAAATATTTAATATATAAACTATAACATCAACCCCATGTAAGTGTAGCATTCTAGCTAAACAAACTCCATCCCCCCCATTATTACCATTTCCTGATAAAATTATAAATGGAACAGTTTTCAATTGGAGATTATTAATAATCCACTCAAAACAACTTTTTGCTGCTCTTTCCATTAATTGAATCGAAGAAATTGATTCGTAATCAATACAATATTGATCCATTTTTTTGATTTGATTCAATGAAAGAATTTTCATTTTTTAAAATGAATTTATTATTTTTGATCTTATATATGGATTTTCTATTAAATTATAAAATCTATTTATTATGCAAATATAATTAAAACGATAAATTTAGATGGCCGAATATAACTTGACCCTTCCAGCCATGGGTGAAAGTATAGCTGAGGCTACTATCATTCGTTGGTTAAAAGAAGAAGGAGATTATGTAAAAAAAGAAGAACTTTTAGTAGAAATAGCTACCGATAAAATAGATTCAGAAGTTTATTCTCCTGTAAATGGAATTTTAATAAAAAAATTATTTTATCCTGACCAAGTTGCTAAAGTTGGAAATTCTATAGCTATTTTAGAAACAGAAGATAATACAGAAATTACTTATGAAGAAAAAACTATAAAAGAAGAACAAGAAGAAAGTAAAAAACGTTTTTATTCTCCTCTTGTTCGTACCATTGCTAATAAAGAAGGAATTAGTTTTTATGAATTAGAAACTATAAAAGGAACTGGAGAAAATGAAAGAATTACAAAAAAAGACCTATTAAAATTTATTTATATAAAAAAAAATAGAATTTCTTTTCCTTTTACAAAAAGTAGAATTTATAATAATAAGATATCATTGAATAATGATGAAATTTTAGAAATGGACAGAATGCGAAAAATAACTGCAGAACATATGATGAGAAGTAAAAACGTTTCTGCACATGTAACTTCTTTTGTTGAAGCAGATGTCACAAATATTGTGAAATGGAGGGAGAATCTAAAAGAGTCTTTTCAAAAAAAAACAGGAGAAAAATTGACTTTGATGTCTGTTTTTGTAGAATGTGTAGTAAAAGCTATAAAAGATCTACCTATGATCAATATATCTGTAAGTGGAACAAACATAATAAAAAAAAGAAATATCCATATAGGATTAGCTACTGCATTACCTAACGGTAATTTGATCGTTCCTGTTATAAAACATGCAGATTCTTATAGTTTAGGGGGATTAGTTAAAATCATTAATGATTTGATAAAGAGAGCTAAATCTAATAAACTAAAACCTGAAGAAACTCAAGGAGGGACTTATACGATAAGTAATATTGGTAGTTTTGGAAATCTTTTTGGAACTCCAATTATACATCAACCTCAAGTTGCTATTATGGCAATAGGTTTAATACAAAAAAAATTATCTATAATAGAAACTCCAGAAGGAGACTTTGTTGGAATAAGACACAAAATATATTTATCTCATTCTTATGATCATCGCGTAATAGATGGCGTATTAGGTGGAAGTTTTGCAAAAAAAGTAGCTTTATACTTAGAAAAATTTAATTCTTATACAAAAATATAAAAAAGTGATTATGGAAATAGTTTTTGACGTATTAATTGAAATACCAAAAGGTAGTAGAAATAAATATGAATTTGATAAAAAAAATAATTGTATCCGTTTAGATAGGGTTTTATATTCTACTATTAATTATCCTACAGATTATGGTTTTATTCCTAAAACACTTTCTATGGATGGAGATCCATTAGATGCATTAATATTTTTAACAGAACCAACTGTTCCAGGGTGTTTAATAACTGTAAAGCCTATCGGTTTATTTTCTATGTTAGACGAAAAAGGAGAAGATGAAAAAATTATTTGTGTTCCTATCGCTGACCCTAACTATAATAATATTAATAGTATAAAAGAAATAGGTTTGCATACTAAAAAAGAGATAGAACATTTTTTTTCAATTTATAAAGATTTGGAAAATAAAAAAGTAAAAATAAGAGGGTGGAAAAATAAAAATACAGCAATAGCAGTATATAAAGAATCTTGTTTACGATACAAAGAAAATAATTTAACGTAAGTATAATTCTTTTAATTTGTCCATATCTAAAGAAGATGGAGTATTTATCATTATATCCTTTCCATCATTATTTTTAGGAAAAGCAATAAAGTTCTTTATATCTTCATCTCCTTCTATAAGGTTTATTAACCTATCTAAACCAAACGCTATCCCCCCGTGAGGAGGAGCACCATATGTTAAAGCTTTTGTAAAAAAACTAAAATTTGATTCTATTTCCTTTTTAGATAATCCTAAATGTTTAAATATTATATTTTGTATTTTTTTCTTATAAATTCGGATAGAACCGCTTCCAATTTCTGTTCCATTTATAACCAAGTCATAGGATTTTGATCGAACATTTTCTGGATTATTTTCTAAATATTGTAAGTCTTCTTCTTTTGGGCTTGTAAATGGATGATGCATAGATTTATATCTATTATTTTTTTCTTCCCATTCAAAAAGAGGTATATCTTTTATCCATAATGGTTTGAAAATTTTTTTATTAATTAAATTAAGACAATTAGCAATTTCCAAACGTATTTTATGTAGTAGATTTCTTGCATCTTTTTTTTCCCCATAAGAAATAAATAATAAATCATCAGGATTAGATTGAAAATATTCTATGAAAATAGAACAAATTTCTTTGTTGATAAAACTTTTATTTGAATAAATAAAAGTTTTATCAGGCAAATATTTTATCCAAAAAAAATTTTCGTTATTTAATTTTTTTATATTATCTAATATAGAATTGATATTATCATATGTATAAAAACATTTACATTTTTTTATTTTTATTCCAACTATTAATTCTTGTTTTATTAGATAATTAATTTCTTTTTTGTGAACTAAATCATTTAGTTCACAAAATTTCATTCCAAAACGAATGTCAGGACTATCAGTTCCATACATTTTAATAGCATCAAAATAAGATATTTTTGGAAAAGTATCTAATTTAATATTTTTTATATTATTAAATATGTGTTTAATAAAATACTCAAAAAAAATTAAAACATCATTTTCATTTACAAATGACATTTCACAATCTAATTGTGTAAATTCTATTTGTCTATCAGATCTAGCATCTTCATCTCTAAAACATTTTACTATTTGAAAATACTTATCTATTCCTCCTATCATTAGTAATTGTTTAAATAATTGAGGGGATTGAGATAAAGCATAAAATTTACCTACATGATTTCTGGATGGAACAACAAAACTTCTTGCACCTTCTGATGTATGATTAATTAATACAGGAGTTTCTACTTCTATGAATCCTTTCATAGAAAGAAAATTTCGTATCATTAAAAAGATTTTGTGACGCATTATAAGATTCTTTTTTATAAGATTCCTTCTTATATCAAGATATCTATGAGTCATTCTATTTTCTTCACTACCATCAGTTTTATCTATTATAGAAAAAGGAAGTGGAAGAGAGGAATTTAAAATATCTATTTTAGATACTTTTATTTCTATTTCTCCTGTATTTAAATTATAATTTTTAGAGAGTCTTTCAATTACTTCTCCGTTAATTCTAATTAAAAACTCCTTTCCCAAAGAAATAGTTAACAAACTTTTGGACAAAATAATTTGTGTTATTCCAAAATAATCCCTAATATCTATAAAAAATAGAGATCCAAAATTTCTTATATTTTGGATCCATCCAGATAAAATTACTTTTTCCCCAATATCTTTTTTGCGTAATTCACCACAATTGTGTGTTCTATACATTTCAGAATTAATTATTTTTATCTGAAGATAATTCTTCATAAACTTCTACAATATCTCCGTATTTAAGATTATTAAAATTTTTTATGCTTAAACCACATTCATATCCTTTAGAAACTTCTTTTACATCTTCTTTGAAACGTTTCAAAGATATAAATTCTCCATTGTGAATAACAATTCCTTCTCTAATTAATCTAACTTTAGCTTGTCTAGATAACCTACCTTCAATAACCATACATCCAGCTACAGTTCCAACTTTAGGAATTTTAAATATTTCTCTTATCTCTGCATTTCCTAATATTTTTTCTCTAACTTCAGGAGACAACATTCCTTCCATTGCTTCTTGAATATCATTAATGACATCATATATAATAGAATAAGTTCGTATTTCTATATCTTCTTTTTTTGCTATATTTTTTGAACTAATATTTGGACGAACGTTAAATCCTATTATAATAGCATCAGAAGCACTTGCTAATAAAACATCAGATTCAGTTATTTGACCTACTCCTTTATAAATAATATTCACCATGATTGTCTTTGTAGATAATTTTTGAAGAGCATCTGTTATAGCTTCAACAGATCCGTCTACATCTCCTTTAATAATTATTTTTAATTCTTTAAAATCTCCTAATGCTATTCTCCTTCCTACTTCATCAAGTGTAAGATGTTTTTGAGCTCTTATATTTTGTTCTCTTTGTAATTGTTCTCTTCTAGAAGCAAGTTGTTTTGCTTCTTTTTCATCCTCAAATACTTTAAATTTATCTCCAGCAGTAGGTGCTCCATTTAATCCTAGGATAGTTATTGGTTTTGATGGCCCTGCTGAAAAAATAGAATGACCTCTTTCATCTAAAATGTTTTTTACTTTACCATGATGGCTTCCTGCTAATACATAATCTCCAACTTTTAAAGTTCCTCCTTGTAAAAGTAAAGTTGTAATATAACCTCTTCCTTTGTCTAAAGAAGCTTCTATAACAGTACCTATTGCAGGTTTGTTAGGGTTAGCTTTAAGATCCAATAATTCTGAAACTAGAAGGACTTTTTCTAATAATTTATCTACTCCATGTCCAAGCTTTGCTGATACTTCCTGAGAAGTATACTTTCCTCCCCATTCTTCTACTAAAAAATTTAGATTAGCTAATTGTTCTTTTATTTTATCAGGGTTAGCATTTTTTTTATCTATTTTATTAAATACAAAAATTATGGGCACATTAGCTGCTTGAGCATGGCTAATAGCTTCTTTAGTTTGAGGCATAACTTGATCATCAGATGCAATTACTATGATTGCTATATCAGTTATTTGAGCTCCTCTCGCACGCATAGCAGTAAAGGCTTCATGCCCTGGAGTATCTAAAAATGTAATAAATTTATTATTAGAATATTCTACACTATAAGCTGCAATATGTTGAGTAATGCCACCAGCTTCTCCAGCAATTACGTTAGTATTTCTTATATAATCTAATAAAGATGTTTTTCCATGATCAACATGCCCCATTACTGTGATTATAGGTGATCTTGGTTTTAAATTAGCTTCTGAATCTTTATCGTCTTGAATTGCTTCTTCCAAATCTAATCCAACAAATTCTACATTATATCCAAACTCATCTGCTACTAAAGTTAGTATTTCTGCATCTAATCTTTGATTCATAGTAACCATAATTCCTAAAGACATACAAGATACAATCACATCGGTAGCATTCACTCCCATCATAGATGCTAATTCATTTACTGTTGTAAATTCTGCTACTTTAAGTAATTTTTCTTTATTCTCGTTATCTGTTTCTTTTTGAAGAAGTCTTTTTTCTTTTTGATATTGACGTTTTTCTTTTCTAATTTTTGAAGACTTTGATCTTACTCTTTTTGAAGATAATTTTTCTAAAGTTTCTTTAATTTGTTTTTCTATTTGTTCATCTGTGATAGCTTGTTTTTGTTTTTGAGAATTTTTTTTATTTTTTAATTTTTCTATTTTTTTATCATAAGAATTTTTTCTTTCTTGTCCCTGTTTTTTTTTATTAACATTTTTTACCTCATCAAGAGAAATTTCTTTTTTAATTCTCTTACGTTTTTTTTTAAAAAAATTTTCTTGTTTCGTTTTTTTTTTCTCAAATTGAGATAAATCAATCCTATCACCTGTTAACATTACTCCATCTAATTTTTGATAGATAGTATCAATATGTTCTGGTTTATTGGATAAATTTTCTATTTTTTTTTCACAAGAATTGTCATTTTTTTTTTCATGTTTATCTAATGTATCAATATTTATTTTTTTAAATTCAATCAAATTTTCTGATTTAACACGAGTGATATTTTTTAATTTTGTTAACTCTTCTTTTATTTTTTCTTTTTCCATTTTTTTTTGCAAAAAAATTTTCTCAGAAGCGTCTCGTATTTCTTTATAAGTTTGAAATTCTCGTACAAGAAATCTATAAATACGATATTCTATTTTTGCATTAGGATTATTTTCTATTTCAATCCCTTTTTTTTGTAGAAATCTAACTACTCTTTGTAAAGAAATATTAAATCGAGTTAATATAGTTTTTAATCTGATCTTATCAGTAGTCATATATCTAAGATATAAAATAAAATATAGCAAGAAAAAAACAAAAATTTTTATGTATTTATGTTTAATTCTTCTTCAAATTCTTTTTTTAATATATTAACAACTTTGTTAATAATCTTTTCTTCTAGTTTAGTACGTTTACTAAGATCATTTTTTCCATAATTTAAAACAGATTTTGCAGTATTTAAACCTATTTTATGAAATTTTTCTAATATTTCTGATTCTATCTCATCAGAAAATTCTGTTAATTCTACGTCATCTTCAAAAGGAAAATCTTTAAATATATGAATTTTATATCCAGTTAATTGACTAGCTAATTTAATATTTAGCCCACCCCTCCCAATAGCTTTAGATATTTCTTCAAGTTTTACATATACATTGACATATTTATGTTCTTCATTGACTTCCATCATAGATATTTTTGCTGGGCTTAAAGCTCTTGTTATGTACAATTGAGTATTCGATGTATAATTAATAACATCTATATTTTCATTTTTTAATTCCCTGACAATAGGGTGAATTCTAGACCCTTTCATTCCAACACAAGCTCCAACTGGATCAATACGATCATCATAAGATTTTACAGCTATTTTAGCTTTTTCTCCTGGAATTCTTGCAACTTTTTTTACAGTAATTAATCCATCAGAAACTTCCGGAATTTCTAATTTAAAAAGTTCTTCTAAAAAAGATTCATCCCTCCTGGTAAGGATAGCAAAAGGTTTATTATCTTTCCATTCTACTTTTTTTACTAATGCTCTTACAGGATCTCCTTTTCTAAAAAAATCACTTGGAATTTGTTCATATTTTGGTAAAACCATTTCATTTTGCTCTTCATCTCTTGTAATAATTTGTCTAGGTAAAATATGGTAAACTTCAACATTTACAATCTCTCCTATTTTATTTTTAAATTTTTTATAAATGTTTGTATTGTCAAATTCATTAATTTTTGAAAGAAGATTTTGTCTCAAAGCTAAAATTGCTCTTCTTCCTAAAGTTTGTAACTCTACTTTTTCAGTAACCTCTTCTCCTATTTCAAAATCTGGCTGTATTTTCCTTGCCTTAGAAAAGGTTATTTCTTTATTTTTATCTTTTACTTCTCCATCTTTAACTACTATTCTATTTCTCCAAATCTCTAAATCTCCTTGATCTGGGTTTACAATAATATCATAGTTTTTGGATGAATCATATTTTTTACTTAATATACATCGTATAGATTCTTCAAGAATTGCCATAAGATTTACTCTATCTATATTTTTTTCAGATTTAAAATCTGAGAAAGAATCTATTAAAGCTTCATTATTCAT